>JAGHSL010000249.1 GCA_018065885.1 Candidatus Limimorpha equi | reverse complement strand
TTGGGGCAAATATAGTGAATTTTGGAAAAAGCAAGAATTTAGGCGGAGGTTTTTTCGTCCAGCCAGCGTTTCAAGAGGAAAGTGCAGAAATAAGGGAAAGTGTAGAAACTGCCGTTGAAGCCGACATTTCGGTTGCACAGCTTTATGCCGTATTTCACATCGGGATAGGAGTTGCTCTTAATCAGGTTGTTGAGCGAGATCGTAGCACCATCCTTGGCTTTCACTTCAACGGGAATCAGGCTGTCCAAATCGCGCACAAAGAAATCCATTTCAAGCTGGGCATTCTCCTTTTTGTAATAATAGATGGGCAAGCCAGACTTTGCAAGTGCCTCTGCAACAATGTTTTCGTACAAAGCACCTTTAAAAACACCAAGGTTTCGGTTGCGCCTCAAATCGAGTGCCGAAGCCTCGTCGAGACTGGCTATCAGCAGGCCGTTGTCGTGGTAATAGATTTTGTATTTCAAATCATCGTAATTGCCTTTCAATGGAAGTTCAGGAAAATTCAGGCAATGGCAAACATTCACGATTCCAGCATCTTGTAACCATTCGATACAGCCAACAAAATCGCGTGTCCGTGCGTGAGCGGCCACCTTTGTAATCTGGAATTTCTTGTTTTCCTTTGCGAGAAAGACCGGAATATTACGGTAAACGCTCTTGATTTTCGCCTTGTCCATGTTCGAAGCATATTTCGTGATGTCGTTTTCATAGTCCAGCAAAAGCTGCTGCTGCATCTCGGCGATGCCGAAATAATTTCCCGTTGCCACAAACCGTTTCACCATTTCGGGCATACCGCCAACTACGGCATATTGCAGGAAACACTCGTTCATGACATCCATTTCCAAAGCGGAAAAAGGTGTCAATTCCACAAGATGACCGAACATGCCTTCAATATGGGTTTCGTCGTATCCCTTAGCCCACAGGAATTCCTCAAAATCAAGCGAATACATCGTGATGTCTGTCTTGTAGCCAACGCTATTCGAAGTGATGTCCTTGTAGTTGATTCCCATCATGGAGCCTGAACAAATCACATCAAACCGTCCGTCTTCCTTGAAAAATTTTAGGCTTGTCGCGCAATCGGGGTATTCCTGTATTTCATCGAAAAAAATCAAGGTGTTGTTCGGGATGAACTTGAATTCAGGATGGCGGAACGAAATCTGCTGTTCGATGGAATCAATGGAAAAACCTTGGCTGAAGATCGACTTGAACTCAGGATGCGTCACAAAATTGATTTCGATAAACGACTTGTAGGTCTTGCCAAACTCACGGATGGAATAAGTCTTCCCAACTTGCCTTGCCCCTTTGATAATCAATGGTTTCCTGTCTTTTTTTTCTTTCCAGTTTTTCAGATATTGGTCTATCTTGCGTCTCATGGCAAATCCGATTTTCACATATTATGAATAAAATTTTCGGCAAAATTACACATTTTATGAAGAAAAATACAAGCTATTTTTCACATTTTATGAACAACATTTCTGATATTTTTTCACATTTTATGAACAAAATGCGTTTTTATTCCCAAAACAAAGCCTCCGTCACGCCATCGGCGAAGAGCATTTGGGCATCGGTGAGGTAAAGAAATTCGTTGGTTTGGGTCAGCAGACCTTGCGAAAGGGGTTTCTGCGCATGGCTGAGACAGAAATCGGAAAAGCGTTTGCCCATTTCGCGCTCCATGTATTTCAGGTCGCAGCCCCACATCGTGCGGAGCGAGGTCATCACATATTCGTCGTAACGCTCTTCGGGCGTGAGAAATTCCTTTTCAAAAAAGGATAGGATTTCATCATCAATATCCTGAGACGCGATGAATCGCGTCTCTACTTCCAACCTCTCGCTTCTATCCATTGAAACCCTTGTATCCTCAGGAACCTTGCAACCATCTTCCCAATTCCTTCTTTCCTCTTTCTTCCTAACCCCTAACTCCCCACTCCTAACTCCTTCCTCCTTCTTCCTAACTCCTAACTCCCAACTCCTAACTCCATCAATGTATTGCGACAGATTGCTGACATTCCATTGGCGCGAAACGCCATCGAAAGAATGTGCCGAAGGACCGAAACCCGCGTAGGGCGTGCGGTTCCAGTAGGAGCAATTGTGCTTTGAGCGAAAACCTGGCTTGGCAAAGTTGGAAATCTCGTAATGCAGGAAGCCGTTTTCCTTGGTGCATTGGCAGAGAATCTCGTAGTCGCGCACGGCATTGTCCTCATTTACAGGATGTAATTGTCGTGATGCAATCTGTTTTGCCAAAATCGTGTTCGGCTCAACGGTGAGGGCGTAAGCCGAAAGATGCTGGGCTTGTGTTTCGAAAAACAGGTCAAGGTTTTGGTTCCATTTTTCTGCCGTGGCAGTTGGCAGACCGTAAATCAAATCGAGGGTAAGGTTGTCGAAACCAGCCTGTTTCGCCCAATTGATGCATTGTTTGGCATGGTTGGAATCGTGGCGGCGGCTCAAGTATTTCAAATCATCGTCGAAGAAACTCTGAATGCCGATGCTCAGTCGGTTGATGCCTAATTTCCGCAAGCCTTGAAGATAATCCAGATTCAGTGTGTCGGGGTTGGCTTCCAAAGTGATTTCGGCGGCAGGATTCACCTTGAAATGACGGAAAACACTTTCCAAAATGCCTTTTATTTCTTCAACAGAAAGAATGGAAGGCGTGCCGCCACCAAAATAAATGGTGCCGATTTCCTCGCCGTTCAGATAGTCGGTGCGCAGGGCGATTTCGGTGTGCAGAGCCTCCAAAAAGGCTGATTTCTGCTTTTGCGAAGCAATGGAATAGAAACCGCAATAGGCGCATTTCGAGTTACAGAAAGGAATATGGATGTAGATGCCTGCCATGCTGCAAAGATAGAAAAAAGCCCCGCATCAGCGATGCGAGGCTTTCGTTTTTATCTATAAGGTAGATTACTTTTTGCATTCGCAGGTGATGGCTTTGTAAGCAATGCCAGCGAGAGCAGCGCCTACGAGAGGAGCCACGATGAAGAGCCAAACCTGACCCATAGCGCTCCAACCTTCGCAGTTCGAGAACAAAGCAACACCGAGTGAACGGGCTGGGTTGACTGAAGTGTTGGTCAACGGGATGCTGACGAGGTGGATAAGGGTAAGGGTGAGACCGATGGCGAGGCCAGCGAATTTACCGTTTCCGTGACGGCTGTCGGTAACGCCAAGGATAACCATCAAGAAAATGAAGGTCAGGAGAGCTTCAACTAAGAAAGCGCCACCGCAGCTGATGGCTTGGTAGTCGCCACCGCAAGCAGCCTGGAAGTCAGCGCCAAAACCATTAGAAGCGAAAACGCCAGTAGCACCAACGCCGGTAGCCTTCCAAATGCAGAGCAGGATAGCGCCAGCAATGATACCGCCGATGAATTGGGCAACCCAGTAGGTGAGCATTTCCTTAAAGCTCATGCGGCCGTTAGCCCAAACGCCAAAGCTGACAGCTGGGTTAAGGTGTGCGCCTGAAATGTGGCCGATACCGTAAGCCATAGCAACAACGGTCAGACCGAAAGCGATTGAAACGCCGACGAAGCCAGCATGACCAAACAAAGCTGTGCCGCAACCGCCGAATACAAGAACGAATGTGCCGAAAAGTTCAGCGAAGAATTTGTTACAAGTCTTCATAACTGTTTAATTTTAAGTTAGTTAATAATTAAGTTGTTTTACTTTTTATAATCAGTTTAACAATGTTGTTGACTTTGAAACCATGCAAATGTACAAAATAAATGTTACGATACAAATTTTATTATAAAATCTCTCTTGCGTAAAGGGAAAAACGACAGCTACTTTCCTACAATATCGCCGAAACCTGATCGATGTAATTCTTGCTGACGGGAATGTGGGCAGCACTCGGCACATCGAGCACGGCGTAGGTGAAATCCTTGTCTTTCTGCAACACTTTCACATGCGCCTTGTTGACGAAATACGACCTGTGGCAACGCACGAGACCATTGTGCGAACACAACTCCTCAATTTTTTTCATCGAGTTGCGCAAAGTGTAGAATGTCATCTTATCGTCTTCCAAATAGCAGATTTTCAAGTAGTTTTCATCCGACTGGATGTAAAGCACCACTTCAGGTGCAATCAGTATTTTCACATTTCCCCTTTCGTCCATGAACTTGATTTTCTCACTCGGATTTGCATTGGCGGCATGTTGCAATAGCTCGTCTTTTTCAACACCAATGAAATACAGATTGATGATAATGTACGGTATTGTTATCAAGATAGTTAGATACAATAATGAGTAGCCGAAAAACCAGAAATAGGCCTGAGCCTTATGCGACATCAGCCAAAGGTAAAGGGCCGAAAA
>JAGHSL010000239.1 GCA_018065885.1 Candidatus Limimorpha equi | reverse complement strand
ATAATACAATTTTGGTAATAGTATTATGTAATTTGTATAATTTGCGTATATTTGCCAAATAAACAGATAGATATGATACGCAATCCTTTCATTATAACTGGTGAAATTCCTGCACCTTATTTTTGCGACCGCGAAGAAGAAACCAAACGTCTCATACGAATGCTCACAAGCGGTGAAAACGTTTGCCTCATGTCCCCACGAAGGATGGGCAAATCGAAATTGGTGCAACATTGTTACGCTCAAGAGCCGTTTAACTCTGATTATTATTGCTTTTACATTGACATTTATCATACTTCAAGTTTAAAGGAATTTATCTATACTTTTGGAAGACAGGTATTTAACATCCTGAAAACTAAAAGTCAGCAAATGCTTGTCAAGTTTACGCAAGGCTTACGCTCGATAAGTGCGAAATTCGGCTTTGATTCCTTGACAGGTCTGCCGACATTCAATTTGTCGTTAGGTGACGTCAAAAATCCGGAATTCACTTTGGAGGAAATTTTCACTTGTTTGGAAAATGCCGACAAACCATGTATCATTTGTTTCGATGAATTTCAGCAAATTGCAAATTATCCCGAAAAGAACGTTGAAGCATTGCTGCGAAGCCACATTCAGCATTTGCGCAACACGAATTTCATTTTTTCAGGCAGTTCGCGCCATTTACTTACCGAAATGTTTCATTCATACGCCCATCCGTTTTTCAACAGCACTTCGAGTCTTTCATTGAAAGCAATTGATTTAGAGGCCTATATAAAATTTGTAACATATTGGTTTCATGAGTTTTCTCGCGAAATTGACCCTTTATTAATTACGCAAGTATACCAACTGATGGAAGGCAACACGTTTTATATTCAAAAAGCATTTCACGAACTGTTTGAAAACACAGAAAAAAACGAAACCTGCAAGATTGAAATGCTGCCTTCGGTTATCGTCGGAATGATTGAAGAGGAAAGCGACAGTTACCGGCAATTTCTTTCCATGATTCCTGCGCGACAGAAAGAGGTTCTGTTTGCCATTGCCAACGAAGGCCGAGCCGAAAAAGTAATGAGTGTGCAATTCATTCGCAAACACAGTCTCACCTCCACAAGTTCCGTTCAGAATGCCTTGCAAAAACTCATGGAACTTGACCTTGTCGGTCTCGACGACAGAGCATATTATATCCCAGACATACTTTTGAAAATGTATATCAACAAGATAGCAGGAAAGTAAAACCATTGTATAATGCAAGAAAAAGGCTAACTCCAAGTCGGGTCAGCCTTTTTCATATTGATTCAACAGGATGTTTTTAATCAGTAAATTCAATAATATAACCTGTTGCAATTGCCGTTCTATTCATGTAGATTGGACCCAAAATAAGTTGAGTTGATGTCGTTACAGAAATATTTATAATAGCTTGGTTGTCTTTTAAATCTGCCAAGTTGTATAATTCTGCTATTGCATTGTTTCTGATAGCTTCATAAGAAAAACCACCAATTCCAAAAACATAAGTCTGGCTATTCTCGGCAGAAATTTTCTTGATTATTTTGTAATTGCTACGACTGAGTTGAACACTTGTTTCAGTGTAATTGCCTCTGTATGAAGTATCATTCGTACCCATACAACTAGTCAAACATAATGACATGGCGCAAAGACAAATCACAAATAACTTTCTTAAACTTTTCATTGCTTTAGATTTTAATGTGTTGATAATTAATTAATAAATGTGTTATTTTTCTAAATTTAATAAATCAATTTGATGTGGCAACAAAAATATGAAAAAACAAACAACTTTCGACAAAAAATATCAATTTTTCGATAGAAAATCTTCAAAAGCCGGCCAAGGCATGGTCTCGGGCAAAGGCGCAACAACTTCAACAGGCGTTTTCAGCGTTGGATGCCCAAATGAAATCCGATAGGCGTGAAGGCAAATGGAAGCATCGGGGTTGGAGCGCGGATAACCGTATTTCAAGTCACCTTTTATCGGGCAACCGATGTTGGCCAACTGACAGCGAATCTGATGGTGTCGTCCGGTAAAAAGTTCTATTTCAAGTAAATAGAAATTATCGCAACGGCCAATGACACGATAACTTAAACGCGCCAATTTTGCTTCCTTGTTGGCTGAAGTCGTCACAAACGACTTGTTCATTTTTTCGTTTTTCACGATGTAATCTTCCAGCAAATCCGATTCCTTTGGCGGGTGGTTTTTCACCAAAGCGAGGTAAGTCTTGTGAAAATCGCGGTCCTTCACCTTTTCCGTCATGCGCGACAAGGCCTTGCTCGTTTTGGCAAACAAAACGGCACCGCTGACAGGGCGGTCGATGCGATGCACCAAACCCGCAAAAACATTGCCCGGCTTGTCGTATTTCACCTTGATGTATTCCTTCACATCATCGAGCAGGCAGATGTCGCCCGTCTTGTCGCCTTGCACGATTTCGGATGGTAATTTATTGACTATCAGCAGATGATTGTCTTCGTATAGGATGCGGTCGGATATGGTATTCATATAGATTCAGTTTTATTCGTTCATCTCTACTATCACCCCACTGCCAATGACGTACGGCTCCGTCTCATGATAGATAACCCCAAACTGTCCAGGTGCAACACCCGAAATGGCGATATCGGAAATGATGTCGACACCTCTGTCGGTGAGATGTATCGTGCCCAAAGTGAATTCCGGCTGATGACGGATCTTGAAACGCACGCGCTGACCTTCCGAAAAACTCAATGTCGGATTCATCAAAAGCATGT
>JAGHSL010000132.1 GCA_018065885.1 Candidatus Limimorpha equi | reverse complement strand
CCCAATCCGCTGATGAAATGCTGCGGTTCAAAGCCTTTGCTGATGATGTCGTTGAGCAGGAGCAGAATGTCGGTCGTGTTGCCTTGCAGAATGTCGTCGACGATTTTGAAATAATAGTCGTAATCCAGCACATTAAGGTTCTCGATGACATCCTTGTAGGTGATGTTTTTGCCCGAGAAACTGACCATTTGGTCGAAAATGGAGAGTGCGTCGCGCAAGGCGCCATCGGCTTTCTGGGCGATGATATTGAGTGCTTCGGGTTCGGCAGTGATGCTTTCGCTCGAGGCGACGAAAGCGAGATGCTTCGCAATATCCTCAACGGTGATGCGCTTGAAGTCGAAAATCTGGCAACGGGAAAGAATGGTAGGAATGATTTTGTGTTTTTCGGTCGTGGCCAAAATGAATTTGGCATACGCGGGCGGCTCTTCCAAGGTTTTCAGGAAGGCGTTGAAAGCTGCCGACGAAAGCATGTGAACCTCGTCGATGATGTAGACCTTATACTGACCGATTTGCGGGGGAATGCGCACCTGCTCGACAAGGCTTCTGATGTCTTCCACCGAGTTGTTTGATGCGGCGTCGAGTTCGTAGATGTTGAACGAAGCGTTGTTGTTGAAGGCTTTGCACGATTCACATTCGTTGCAGGCCTCAAGCGTTTCGGTCGGGTGGAGGCAGTTGATGGTCTTGGCCATGATACGGGCGCAAGTGGTTTTACCCACGCCGCGCGGACCGCAAAACAGGAAAGCTTGTGCCAAAGTGTTGTTGCGGATGGCGTTTTTCAGGGTCGATGTGATGGACTCTTGCCCCACGACGGTGTCAAAAGTCGCTGGTCTATACTTTCTTGCAGATACGACAAAATTCTCCATTTCTTTCAATTTAAAACTGACAAAAATACGATTTTTTCGTTATAATGAAGTCTCCTTATTAGAAAACATTGTTTCGTTGAAATTTTCTGCTACAAATATTATCAGATTGTGTCTCAACTAAAAAAAAGTTGTAATTTTACCCACGAATTAAATGTGATAATTATGGTCAAGGAAGAAGAATCGGTGCTGACTTTGGTAGACGAACAGATTGATAATGAGAAAAGTCTGCTCCTGCATAACGACGATTACAACACTTTCGAATATGTCATCGACACTTTGATGAAAGTTTGCGGACATACTTTTGAACAGGCCGAAACTTGCGCCTGGATTACGCATTACAAAGGCAAATGCGCCATCAAACACGGCAGCTTCGATGAGTTGAAACCTTATTACGATGCCATGTGCGACCATCATTTATATGTTAGTATTCAGTGATTTACAGTTGACGAGTTATGGCAAATTATTCAGTTGAGGAATTAAGTGACATTCAGCAGGCCTACGAAAAAATGCTTGCCGACATTCATCCTTTTGTGAATGTTCCGGAGCATCTCGCCCTGATTGAGAAGGCTTACCGTTATTGTCTTGAAAAATATGATGGAAAATATCTATTGTCGGGTAAGGCATCGGTCTTCCATCTGATTGAAATGGCGCGTATTGCGGTCGTCGAGGTTGGCTTGGGCTATATTTCTGTCGTCGGGGCTTTTTTGCATGATATTAATTTCAAGGAAGGCGTAGGTATTGATGAAATTGAGGCTCAATTCGGCAAGACGGTTGCCATAATCGTTGAAGGATACGGCAAGATTTCGGCTTTGAAGACGGAAAAAGTCGCCTACAATTCCGATAATTTCCGCACCTTGTTCCTTTCGCTGATTGAAGACATGCGCGTCGTGCTGCTGAAAGTGGTGCACCGCGTGTACGATGTGCGCAACCAGAACGATGTCGATGCCGACCGTCTGGACAAGTATTTCCACGAAATAAAATACATCTATATCCCTATCGTTCACCGACTTGGCTTATACAAGATTAAGGCCGAACTGGAACAGATGCTGATGCAGTACGAAAATCCTGAGATGTATGCCGAGATTGAACGTAAGATTCAGGAAACGGAAGGGACTTATCAGCAGACCATGGACGATTTTCTTGCGCCTATCACGCGAGGGTTGGATGTGGAGATGGATCGCGCGAAAAGGACGGGAAAATGCAAGTTCAGCTATACGATAAAATGGCGCTTGAAGTCGATTGCTTCGATTTATGCCAAGATGATTGCACAGAATGTGCCGTTTGAGGAAGTCTACGATTTGCTGGCGGCGCGTGTCATCATAAATTGTGCCGAAAAGGACGAAATAGAGTGTTGCTGGATTGTTTATTCGGTGATTTCCAACCTTTACGAACCTAATCCCGACCGTTTGCGCGACTGGATTACCAAGCCGAAGGCATCGGGCTACGAATCGCTGCATACGACGGTGAAATACAACGACAAGCAGTGGGTCGAGGTGCAGATCCGTTCCACGCGCATGGATGAGATTGCCGAAACGGGTCAGGCGGCGCACTATTTATATAAAGGTGAACGAAACACTTCCGAAGAATGGCTGATGAATGTGCGTGAGGTGCTTGAAAATCCGGGTTTGGTGTCGTTCGAAAATTCCTATAAGCGCATTGCCAAGGCTGATAAGATATTCATTTTCACGCCCGAAGGCGATTTGAAGCAGTTGCCAGTTGGCTCAACCGTTTTGGATTTTGCATACGAAATCCACACGCAAGTGGGCGAGACCTGCAACGGTGCCAAGGTGAATGGCCGCGTGGTGCCCATCCGTTACGTGCTGAGCAATGGCGACAAGGTGGAAATCATCACGAGCAAGAAACAGTCACCGCGTGCCGACTGGCTGAACTGCGTGGTCACGGAAAAGGCCAAAAACAGGATCCGCCGTTTCCTGATGGAGGAACAGCTGAAGGAGTCGGAACTGGGAAAAAGCATGTTGAACCGCCGCCTGAAGAATTGGAAAATTCCTGTCAACGAGGATGTCATCAGTCTGTTGGTGAAGGAATACAAATTGGAAAATGCCTTGCAGCTTTATCATCAGATTTCGACCGAACAGATTGACTTGGCGGATGTCAAGAAACTGTTGGAAACCAAATTGGCCGAAAAGGAAATGCATCAGGATAAGGTGACGGCTGAATTGGTGACAAAGAAAGAAGAAATTCAACATGCTGAAGAATGCCTTTCGATTGGAAAAGACATTGATAATGTGAATTATAAGTTGGCAAAATGTTGCAACCCGATTCCTGGCGATAAGGTTTTCGGCTTTGTCACCAACGACGGAAATCTTACTCTGCATCGCACCAACTGTCCGAATGCCAAGAGCTTGCAGCAGCGCTACGGCTACCGCATCATCAATGTTAAATGGAATGGCGTTGAGAGTGGCATTTCACAGGCCACGATTCGCATTTACGGTCACGATGTGATGGGCTTGTTGGGCAAAATCACGAAAGTCATTTCCGAAGATTTGGAAGTGAACATGAAGAACATCGCTCTGAATTCCGACAAGGAAGGTTATTTTGATGGGAAAATCGTCGTTCAAATTCCTGATGTCGAATCACT
>JAGHSL010000028.1 GCA_018065885.1 Candidatus Limimorpha equi | reverse complement strand
AGAAAAAGCCGACTTGACAGGGACATTATAAGGCTCCGTGACAAACTTGAACGCCTCGAAAGCGAACAGACACGAGCAATTTGCAAAATAATGGAAAACAGCCTGTTATAATCTTGTTATATAGAAGGCAAAGGGACATAAAAATGATAGTTTGGCTGTCCGCTAAACTTTTAGCGGACACCAATATAAAAAAATCAGTCATATATTTGACTACAGCCATTGTTTTTTTAATTCATCAAGTTGATCAGTCAGCAAATAGATCGATGTCTATGGATTGTTGAAAGCAGAAAGCCGCTTTGCCCTTTCTGTAGCAATTGGCGTGTTGTCGATCAGATAGTTCCTGTCAGAAGTGTTGAGCGTTCCTTTCTTGTATTGCTTTACGAAAGAAGAAAGACGATTGACACATTCCTCACTCGTCAATTCAGCATTTTGTTCGGTAAAGTGCAACAACAGCCACAACTCAAAACACGGGTTAGAGCAAAGTAAGGTTGCTTCAGGCACTTTCTGCAATCTTTCAAACATGTTGCGAACGTCGAGATCGTACATTAAAAAAGTCTGGTCGCTTTTTGTCTGGATATAGGTAGCCTTGCATCGTTCGACAAGTGCTGGAGTGATGTTGAGCAAGGTCTTTTTGGCAATGATGTGAATTGGCAAGCGATAGTGTGAGCGAAGCGTTTCCACATAAGCAACCTCCGAATCGCCTTCGCAGAATACGAAATAATTGGGGCGCATCATCCTGCCTTGGGATGTCCTTTCTTTGCGTGCCATGATTCAGATGTTTGGTTTTGAAAGGTATGGAATTGCGTCGAAGTTGCCTTGCAGATAAGCTTTCTCCATATCTAAGGTGTCACGGAAATCCTTGAAATCGAACAGCGAATATAAATCGCTACTGCCATCTTCACGCTTGTTGACGAAATACACTTGGTCGCGACGTTGGAAATTTGTGTTTAGCAGGTGCGTGTTGTGCGTGGTGTAGATGAGTTGGGCATGGTCGCTGCGATTGAACATGCCGATAATGAACTCGACCAACTGGGTGTGAAGACTTGTGTCAATTTCATCAATCAACAGGAGCTTGTCGTTGCGGATGATGTCAATCATGCTGAGCATCATGTGGAAAAGTGTCTTTGTCCCTTCCGACTCCTCTGATTCGAAGTCAAATGGAACCTCTGGGTTACCTCTGTGATAGGTCTTGATGACATTTCCTTGCTGTCGGATGTCAACAATGTCGCTGTCGGCAGTTCTCAGCACCTCAAGAAGCAGGTCTTTCTGCTCTTCCAGCTTCTGCTCGATGGACAGATTCTGAGGCAAGCGGTAGTCTAAGACAACCTTGTCGCAAAAGAAGCGGAATATCTGCTTTGCCAAATCGCGGTCCATTTGACTTGCGCGTGATATGAACAGGGTCTTGCGCGAAGTGTTGGCGGCCACGTCCATCGGGCGTTTCAGTACAAGCTTGAATTCGTAGATGTCTTTCTTGTCGGGGCCTTTACTTTCATCGCGGCTAAAAACAAGTGACCTGCGGCCATTGGGATAATAATAGAGTTGCTCTGTCAGAATCTCTTGCCGCGTCATCGTGAATGAATATTCGTACTCGATGCCTTCCATCAGGAAACGTACATAGAATGAACTTGGTTTCTTGTCGTATCCGTCGAACTTGAAAGGCATGAAGCCGAAGGCCGTGTCTTCGTTGAAGTTGTGAGAGGAACGAATCATCTCAATGCATGCGCGTATGGCTTTCACTACATTGCTTTTGCCAGAAGCGTTTGCACCAAACACGGCAATGCTTTTCAGAAGTTGCTCCCCGCCTATGCTGAAAATGTTTCCTTCCAAAGCACGGCTTTTCTGTGTCTGAATTTTGGCGGCCTGAAGGTCAAGTTTCATCTCGTCGCGAAACGAGAATATGTTACTCAAACGAAGCTCTAATATCATTTTATTCTTTAAATTTGTAATATGGTTGCAAAAATAGCAAATAAATCGCAAATAAAACTGTTTTTTTGGCGATGATATACGATTTGTCCATTTTATAACCAAAACATTCAAAACCTACAAGACCTTTGTTTGTCAAGTTCTGAATCTCGCAACCGCTCGATTCATACCATGCTGAGCATCGGAGATGCGGAACCCGAAAAACAAATGCCTTCCGAACGCAGATGAGGAGAACCACAAATTTCACGAATCCGCACGAAATCGAAGATTCAACGTAGTTAATGGACCTTGCTGACGCAAAGCCCTGCCTGCCGGTCACAGAACAAGAACCACTTAGACCCTCGACGAAGTCATGGAATACGCGAAGCGGATTCCTATTCGTGAAAATTCGCGAAATTCGTGGTTGAAAAAACGCTGTCGAAAAAAGACAATCGAAGTTAAGTTATAAATTCGTTTCCCAAAAAAAGAAAGATATACCACTATGGGTCAAAAAGTATATTATTGCCATTTTTTTTAAGCTTCATTTGAAACAAGGATGTGAAATCCTATCCGAAGAACTTCTTAATCTCGCCTGCGAAGGCATCTTCAACCGCTTTGCCGTCGCGGGTCTTGGCGAGGCCGGCGCGGCTGGTTTCCTTGTAATCCACGTTGAGGCGTTGCCCGACTTCCCTCATGGTGAGCATCACCTCGTCGGGCGAGATGAACGACTTGACGCCGCTCAGCGCCATCATGGCTGCGCTGATGGCTTGGGTGGCATACATGCCGTTGCGCTTCACGCATGGCACTTCGACCAAACC
>JAGHSL010000194.1 GCA_018065885.1 Candidatus Limimorpha equi | reverse complement strand
AAATCACGACCCTCAGAAATAATATACCTTATTAATAATATAAATATTAATAATTTTATTATAATGGATAACATAACGGAAACATGGAGATTGACGTTTGTAACAAAGTAACAAGTAACGAAGTAACAAAAATCTGGATTTATTGCCTCGCATCTGGCAGGAAAAGACTTTGCATCAGCAAGGCCCATTCGCTTGATTCACTTAGTTAGTTATTTTGTTTTTGTCATTTCTCCTGTGGTAGCATCCTTAAAACTGCTTTCGCCGAACACCTTCTTCATGGCATCAATCTGTTTCTGACACGATTTTGAAATGCTGATTGTGTTTCTCGCAATCCTTTCAAGCACATCCAGATTCAGGTCAATCTTGCCATCATTTTTGTCCAATGATTTGATAAAACACTCTTCCATGGCTTCGTTTACAACAGCCTCTATGTCAGCTCCGTTGAACCCTTCTGTGGTTTTAACAAGTGCGTCCGACAGTTTAATGTCATTCTTTCCTTTTTTCTTTAAATGAACCTCAAAAATGGCTTTGCGTTCTTCGTCGTTGGGGAGATTGACACAGAAGATTTCATCGAAACGTCCTTTACGCTTCAGTTCTGGCGGCAGGTTGTCGGCATTGTTGGCAGTGGCTATGACATAGACGGCACTCCTCTTGTCCTGCATCCACGAAAGGAAATAGCCGAACATTCGGGTCATGATGTCGTTGTTGCCTCCAACGCCTGAAAATGCCTTTTCTATTTCATCAATCCAAAGCACGCAAGGCGCAGCGGCTTCGGCAATCTGTATGGCACGGCGCAGGTTGCCTTCGCTCTCGCCGACATATTTTCCCATCATGCTGCCCATGTCCATTTTCAGCAATGGCGTACCGAACAATGCAGCGGACGCCTTGGCGCAAAGTGACTTGCCGCACCCTGGCATTCCGACAATGAAAATGCCTTTCGGGACAGCCACTTTCTGCTCAATTGCCTTACCGATGTGTTTGATAACCCTTTCCTTTTGCTCCAAGTATTTTTTCAAGGCATTCATGCCTCCGATGCTGCTGAGACTTTCGGGCGTGTCGATCAATTCAAGCAACCCTGACTTCTTAACCATCTGTTTCTTGTGTTGCAGAATCATTTTCTGGTCGTCGGCCGTCAAGGTTCCGTTGCTGCTCATGGCCATGTCGAGCATACGGTCGATTTCAAAAGCTGTCAGGCCTTTCAGCGATGGCATCAACTTTACGGTGTCTTCCTCGTTGTAGTTTTCGAATTCGTTGACCTTGACATGCCATTGGATTAGGTCTTTTATTTCATCTTCTTCGGGGAAAGGAATTTCGAGATAAGAAGCGTATTTCTCCAATTCCAGAGGAAGTCGGATGAAAGGCGAAACGATAATTACCGTAGTGCTGAAGCTGCGGTCGTAAAGCCGGCGTTGGGCAATGAGTTGAAGTAGGGATTTTATCTTGGTTTTTGTGGGATCTAAATAGCCCGATTCTCCGGCAGAAACATTTATGTAGTCTTGCACATCTTTCAAAACCAAGTATTTGTCTTGAGGATTAAGCGGCTCCGCTTCATAGTTGTTGAGCAGAAAAACTTCAAGCGGTTCCTCGTTGTCTTTCATTCTGCCTTTTGCCTCTTTCGTCCTAAAATCGGTGGTGCCGGTGGCCGGATTCCACTCGTAAACGTTTTTCGTTCCCACAACGGCTTTGAGGATTTCATCAACGCGGGCGAAGTCGTAATCTTGTATGCAAATGATAGGTGTGTTGACATCTATCAGTTTCTGGAAATTTGATATTATTTTGGGATTCATTGTGGAAGAATTTCGCAGTATTTTGTTTCAACATTCATCACTTGTGTTGTATTTTTGTTGTTGTTCATTCTTAGGCAAATCGTTTGTGTTTTATAAAGATGCCAAACGATTTGTTTAGTTTTCATCATTACTCTTAATGTAGCGCCAAACGTAGCCCTATAGTAAAGTCTGAATACTCAGGAAGCCGACCATTACGGCTTGAAACACGGCAGAAATCAGCTTTGCCCTCCCAACTACCACCACGAATCACGCGGTAAGAGCCTGCTTTTGGACCGACAGGGTTGATTTGTGCCGCCATACTATAATTCCCTTTCCAGTCTGCACACCATTCCTCTACATTTCCACTCATATCGTAAAGGCCTAACTCATTAGGCTTCTTATGTGCCACCAAACAAGTCTTGCCTTTTCTATAGTTGTCGTAATTTGCGACTTCACCAATATTTTTACTGCCACTATATTTATATCCTTGACTTTTCTGCCCACCTCGCGCTGCATATTCCCACTCTGCTTCGGTAGGCATCGCAAATTTCTTACCTTTGAGCTGCGAGGAGCAAATGTTATTCAAATTATTTATAAATGATTGGCAATCATTCCAACTAATTCTATAAGCTGGATATTCATCACCTTTCCCAGAAACAGATTTCCAACCACCATCGTGATATGGTTCTCTCCCCATCACCGCTTTCCACAAAGCTTGCGTCACTTGGGTATCACCAATATAAAAGTCATTTAATGTGACATTGTGGGCGGGCTTTTCATCATCTTCTGCACAATTACACTGTTCTACGGTAGCTCCCATAGTAAAAGTTCCACCTTGCACGAAAACCATCTTTAGACATACGCCATTGACATTAAATTCCATATTGTCACCGTAAATTTTGCCTCCACGTGCCAAACATTCTTGCCGACATTTTTCCGCTAATCCTTTGTTGCCAAGTTTCGAGTGCTGCCTATAAAGTGTTGTATAATATTCAATTTTGTCAGCCTCATCAACCTTTCCTTCGATATTTTCAAAAAATACCAGCCATCTTTGTGGTGAAAAAAGACCTTTTGAACCAGGTGTTTCATACAAAGTTTTAACCGTTCTAAAATCAGCACCTTCTAACAGCAATTCAGCCGATTCTTTGTCGCCCATTTGAGCGGCTTCCGTCAAAAATTGTTTTACTCTATTCAAATCGCCTACGCTTTTATAGGCTATTGCTAAGTCTCTCAAAAACTCACATTTATCAGAATGGCCAGCCTTTTTCTCAAATTTTTCCAACAAACTCAGCCAGTCATTTGGAGAGTTCAAGGCGTTTGCTCCCATTTCGGAATCAGATTGAGTCATGTTCTGCAATTCTCTCTCTGCATCTTTTGAGCCTATTGCAATTGCCGAACATAAAGACCTGATCTTTTTAATGGGCATGTTTCGTTCCCCATACAAAATGGCAAGTTCGGCCAAGCAATTTGCCATGTTTTTTGGTTCCAAACCATCTTTGAGACTTTCAAAAAGTTCAATCCAACTGTCAGTGTTTTTTTTGTCCTTATAAGTTTTGTAGAAGTAATGAATGGCTGCGAAACTTTGTTTTTCACAACAACGCTCAAAAACCCTGTCGAAATTCTTTTCCCATTTGCCATAAAAGAAATCGGCAAGGCTGTAATCGTCAGTAACAGTTTCAATGTCAGGCTCATTGGCAAAGAAGAGCTTAATGAAACCAAGATAATCATTACCTGATAGCGATTTCATCTTTCCTTGATACCGTAAGACTCCTTCTGCCAATTCGTTTTGTCCTTGCTGTTTCAGCCAACGTGACAAACGCCTGTCTTCAACGGCAGGTTTCAGGTCGTCAACCGAAAAATTCCTTTTCAACGATTCAAGCGTTGAGTGTTCCTCACCACCCGACTTGATACGGATTCGCACCGGCTTTGCTTTAGGCTCTAATTTCATACGGCAACATTATTGGAACAACATTGTCTGAAGCCAATTGCCAACTTTACGGCCTGTTTCCCTGACCGCATCAATCACCCTTCTTGCAGCTTGCTTGGCCACAGAAGACACAACGCTTATGCCTTTCTTCACCACTTCCTTCACTTTCGGCGCGACACGCACGGCCACATGTTTGAGAATGGGTTTGGCCAACAGAGCAACCTCCGCCAAAGGAGGAAATGACAATGAAACCGCATCGCAAACACGCTCAACGATTAATGGCAATCCATTTTCGACCGCCACATCAGCGACAGCCATAGCGCGGGCCGCGGCATTGTCAATCAGCGTATCGGTAACATCTTCAATTTGGATGTCGCCTGTAGCCACTTGGTAAGCAACCTTAGTCCGTGTCAGCGTGTCATCGGCAATAGTGCTTATCATTTCGGGGGAATTATCAGTCAAAGGCAGGACACCGCTATCATTTGCTAAGGCAATACCAGCCGCAAACAGCTTTTTCATGGCGGTATCCTTGTCGCCGTTAATCTCGGCATCAAGGAAATCCTGCATACATTGCATGGGCTGAGATATAGGCATTTCTTCAAGACCAACTTCATCAAGAAGAGCCGATTGTATGGTCGTATAGGTGGAAATGCCTTCCTTAATCAATTTTGCAGATTGCTGGATGATTTCTTCGTGTTCCATATTCATTCCTCCGATTCAATTGATTCAACACCTTTGTTTACTGCTTTGGCAATTCCTTCAAGCAAATTGTTCTTTTCTTCTTCGCTCTTGCCTTCAGTTATGCGGTTGGCTTCCAAAAGAATCCATTTTTGTGTGGTGTCGCCTTCTTCATGGGCTGCAGCCAAAGAAGTTCTTTTCTCTTGAAACTTATCCAGCAAAGCGGAAGTTTCTTGGATCGTTTTCTGGCAATTTTCGCTTGCCCCAATCTCGGCACTCACTTGTGCAATAATCTGTTCGACATCCATTTCAGGATGCGCTTCATAGGCTTCCAGCAAGGCAGCCATGATTTCATCGTATGACTTTGCCATAAATATATGTAATTTTATCCAATTCTTTCTACATCCAAATACACCATATTCAACGCTCCCGCTTTCCTGATGTCAATTCCGTAAATTCGCATGAAAGCATCCACGACGGGTTGCCCGCAATTGGTGGTTATGGGATTGCTCATGCTGTTTGTCACCACGTCAACGCTCATGCCGCGCTCCAAGCGGATGCCGTTGCTGTTTTTGCTGTTTTTTACTGTTACCCTGTATAACATATAGTGTTTTTTTAATCTAATTTGCAAAAATAAGGGCTTTAAAAATGATTTCCAAGAAATGTAGAAGAAAATAGAAAGAAATAACAAGCCAATTTATCTCAACAACGATTCATTTGTCAAATTCACTTTGAAAATTCCAGCAATGCCAGCCATTTCAAGTCCTTCCCGATTGGGTCTTCGGCATCTGATGGGGCATCATCATTTACTGTTCCATAAACAATCCTCGTTTCCATGGTCGACACCTTATTAAAATAATCCTCCAAACGCTGTCTTTCTTCTGCCGTAAGCGGATATTTTGCCGCTGTCGTGAACAAGACCGCCAGACGGGCGTTTTCATGTCTTGCTATCCGTTCGGCAAAATGCTCGTATTTCGTCAAGCCGTCCAATAGGAAATCCACACGGCCATCGGGGTTTTCACTTCTCGTCTGACAGTGACGGATAAAACAATTCGAAGCCTTATAAAAGTGCTCATAATCAGATTTTCTCTCCGTGCGACATTCGTTCAGAAAACGACACACGGCATCATGGACATGGGCTAATTCCTCCAATTGTTCGATGCGTTTGTCCTGCCGGTATTCGCGTTTCCGTTTGCTGCGTTTGCGCCGCTTAGGATGAAAAAATTCACAGTATTCTTCGGGAATCGTCTTGCTGCCCTTCAAATGTTTCGGCAAAAGATGGTCGGTTTGGGTTTGCAGCAGACGATCGGCTTGCTGCCGATAGGGATTGGATGAGACAAAGTCGGGCATCATTTCGCGGAAAGTCCTTTCAATCATTTCAGGCGTATTGCCATAGAAAGTCATCTCCCACAAAATATGCGCCGCCACTTCCCTCACTGACAGCTCAAGGCCATCTTTCAGAACGACATCTTTTGTCAGCTGCAAAGGCCAATCGCCACCATCGCAGAAACGGCAACTGATGTATGACTTTTCACCGTCATATTCCCGACTGATTTCCAAAACGCAATCCGATTCTTCCGAAGCTGGCTTCATCAGTCTCAGGATATGGAAAGCTTCATAAAAAGCCATTAGGTTATGCTCCATTTCGGGATAATCTCTCGAAAGGATTTCGGCCACCTCATCGAATGACACGCTGCGCATGATTTCCTGAATCTTCATAATTCCATTTGTTTGGCGCAAAAATACAACAATGCGTCCGATTGAAAGGGAAATGTAGAAGAAAATAGAAAGAATGGTGTTCGGTTTTTAGTACAAAAAACTGCATGAAGCTTTTATTAATGTCACAAAGTGCCATTGCAAATGCTTTGTCGCTTTGTGAGTTGTCACAAAGTGTCATTGCAAATGCTTTGCCGTTTTGTGAGTTGTCACAAAGTGTCATTGCAAATG
>JAGHSL010000410.1 GCA_018065885.1 Candidatus Limimorpha equi | reverse complement strand
CTTGTGCTTCTCATACGTGAAACGGTTCTGGTCGTTGTCGAAGCGGCGCTTGCTTTCCGTTATGGTAATGTATTTTTCGTCACCTTTCGTTGTCTTAACATCAAAGAAATAAGTTCTCTTTCCTGCTCTGACTGCCTTTGAGAACAGTTCTTCCTTTTCATTCATTTCATTTTCTTCCATCATGTCTTTCAATAATTTATGATCTTTCTAATGTGTTCTAATTGGTTTGAAAATCGGGCAAAAGTAAGAAAAAAATGAATAGCGCACGCTTTTATGTATTATTTTTGCGTCATTGAAATCAAACTTGAACATCACTCATGGAACTGAACCTGAAACGCCCTTTGGCATTTTTCGACCTTGAAACGACAGGCCTGAACACCACGACGGACCGAATCGTGGAAATTAGCATATTGAAAATCAATGTAAACGGACAAGAAGAACAACGTTCTTGGCTTCTGAACCCCGAAATTCCGATTTCGATAGAAGCCTCGGAAGTGACGGGCTACACCGATGAATTTGTGGCCGACAAACCCACTTTCCGTGAAAAAGCCAACGAAATTGCTGGATTCATTGGCAATGCCGATTTGGCAGGCTACAACATCCTGAAATTCGATGTGCCGATTTTGGTTGAGGAGTTTTTGCGCGTGGATAACGATTTCGACATCAAGGGCCGCGACCTGATAGATGTGATGAACATTTTCATGAAGATGGAACCGCGTACATTGAAGGGCGCTTACCGCTTTTTCTGTCATGCCGAACTGGAAGGCGCACATGGTGCAGGTGCCGACACGAAAGCCACTTACGATGTGCTGAAAGCCATGCTCGACCATTACGATGGTGTTGAATATGAGGATGCTAAAGGCGTGAAGTCGCAGGGTCCGACCAATGACATGAAACAGCTTTCGGAGTTCTCGGCGCATCACAAGAATGCCGACCTTTCGGGACAAATCATTTATGACGACGAGGGCAAGGAAGTCTTCATGTTCGGCAAGCATAAAGGCAAGCGCGTGGAGGATGTCTTCCGTCAGGAGCCGCCGTATTATTCCTGGATTATGAACAACAGTTTTCCGCTTTATACCAAAAAGGTGGTCACTTCCATCAAGCTGCGCATGGGTGGAAAAAAGACTAAGTTTTGAGTTGTTTTTCTTGTCAAGAATTTGAGAATTAGAGAATTGGATATAGGGATGCCTAAGTTCGTGTGCAAGCACACTTTCCGAATTTAAGAATTTCTTTCTCCCATTCTCTCGCGAAGCGCAAACTTCAAGTAGGACGGTGTACAAATGATTCTCTCATTCTCCAATTCTTGAAAAATAAAAAAAGAAATCCTATGAAAATCATCTGTATCGGACGTAATTATCTGGCTCATATCGAGGAACTTGACCGCGACTTGCCGACCAAGCCCTTGTTCTTCATGAAACCCGCTTCGGCGCTGCTGCTGCCGCACAATCCTTTCTTCTATCCCGATTTCTCGAAGGAAATCAACTACGAGACGGAGCTGGTGCTGCGCATCTGCAAACCGGGCCGTTCCATAGCGGAGAAATTTGCGCATAAATACTACGATGCCATTTCCGTCGGCATCGATTTCACGGCGCGTGACTTGCAGCGCGAGTGCATCGCCAAAGGCCATCCTTGGGAAATCGCCAAGTCGTTCGACAGTTCGGCGCCTATCGGCGAGTTTAGGAAAATCAGCGAGCTGCCCAATCCTGAAAGCATCAATTTCGGCATGAA
>JAGHSL010000192.1 GCA_018065885.1 Candidatus Limimorpha equi | reverse complement strand
TTTTTTCGTTAATTGGATTTTTGTATTGAAATTAATTCTAATTTTGCACAATTTTGGAAATCAGAATATGCAGAATAAAACTCTTACAATTGTGCCTTTGAATTATGCGCAAGTTGCTGATAATCAGCAACTTGCGCATAATTCATGGGCACAATTGTAAGAGTTTTATTCTGCATATTCTGATTTCCAAAATTGTGCAAAATTAGAATTAATTTCAATACAAAAATCCAATTAACGAAAAAAAAAAAAAAAACTTTTAGTGATAATTAAAAAATAGCCTATAACGGAAATAGTTTTTTTTCGCTTCGCTAAACGCAAATAATTGTAAATGAAACGAAAATTTTCTAAATCTATAATCGCCTATATATCAGTTTAATTTATGGAAATTCATGCTTAATTTGTGGGAATTTATGTTTGCAAAAACGATATTGATATGAGTTAGAATTGTCACAACTTATTATTTTAAGTAACTGTTCATAATTAAACGGCAAAAACACCTTCTCATTTCGACAGGCTCAATGAGCTGCAAATCAGCTTGCTGAGCTAAGGTTGCTGAGCTTGTCGAAGCACCGATTAATATGTAAACTAATTTTGCTCACCTACTTACTTAACAATACAGAAAAAGAAAACACTCATCCTCAACACAAAAAAAATCCCGCTCAAAGGAACGGGATTTTTCATTTATGAAATGGTCGAATGTTCTTATTCGATAGTCCATGTCGAACCGCTGTTCAGCAGGTCGTCCATGTTCTTCACCTTCGAGTTGGCCTTTTCGTTGACGATGATTTCGTCGAGGCTGTCGTTGAAGGTTGGAGCAACCACGTCGCGGATGACGCCAATGGCAACTGGGTACTCAGGCGGCATCATGTGAGCCAGCATCATGTGAATGCCAGTGTCTTGTGTGGTCTTGTCGTGAACGAGAATATCCTTTTCAGTAATGCCGTTTTCGCCAATGGTAACAACTTCGAGACGGTTGTTTCTCAAAACGATACCCTTGTTGCGGTCTTTACCGAAAATCAGCGGCTGGCCGTGAACGCACTTCACCTGCATATCGTCGCGGACATCCTTACCAGTGATGTTTTCGTGAACACCGTTCGAGAAAATCATGCAGTTCTGGAGGATTTCGGTCACTGACATGCCTTTGTGCTTATAGGCTTCCATGAAGATTTCGCTCATTTCCTTTGGATTCACATCGACGGCGCGGGCGAAGAAAGTAGCCTTTGCACCGATGGCGAGTTCGCCAGGATTGAATGGATCTTCGTAAGTGCCTTGCGGGCTGGTCTTGGTCTTCGTGCCACGGAATGTGCAAGGTGAGAACTGACCCTTGGTCATGCCATAGATACGGTTGTTGAAGAGCAGCAGGTTGATGTCGATGTTACGACGGCAAGCGTGAATGAAGTGGTTGCCACCGATTGCGGTGCAGTCACCGTCGCCGGTAATCATCCAAACGGAGAGGTTCGGATTGGCCAACTTGACGCCTGTTGCAGCGGCAGCAGCGCGGCCGTGAACACTATGGAAACCGTAAGTGTTCATGTAGTATGGGAAACGTGAAGAGCAGCCGATACCTGAAACGACTACGATGTCTTCCTTCTTAACGCCCAATTGTGGGAAAATGTCCTGAACGGCTTTCAAGATAGCATGGTCGCCGCAGCCTGGGCACCATTTAACGACTTGGTCGCTGGCAAAATCTGCCTTGGTAAGAACTTGATTATCTAAATTTTCCATAGTCGTATTATTTTAAAAGGTCGTTAAACTTGTCTTCCAGTTCGCCAAGGGTGAATGGCAAACCTTGAACCTTATTATATTGTTCGGTCTTGTATTCCGGGAAGTTCATTCTCAGATACTTGGCAAACTGACCACGGTTGATTTCGCACACCACAATCTTCTTGTGACCAGCGAGCACTTCAGCAGTGTTCTTTGGCAGCGGCATGATGTAATCGAAATGAGCGTGAGCCACCGACTTGCCTTCTTCCATCATCTTTTCGACAGCGGTACGGACAACACCGAAAGTGCCGCCCCAGCTGACGACGAGAAGGTCAGCGTTCTTGTCGCCATAGACTTCCTGCAACGGAATGTCATCAGCAACGCGGTTAATCTTTTCTTCACGCAATTCAGTCATAATCTGGTGGTTTTCAGGATTTGTGGAGAGGTTACCAACCACATTTTCCTTTTCCAGACCACCTACGCGGTGACGGAGGCCTTCGGTTCCCGGGATAGCCCATTCGCGAGCCAAAGTTTTTTCGTCGCGGCGATATGGACGATAGTCAGGGTCGTTAGCCTTGGCGAGGCGTGGAGTGATTGTAGGCATGTCAGCCATGCGAGGGATGCGGAACACTTCGGAGCCATTGCCGAGAGCGCCATCGCTCAGCAGAATGACTGGAGTCATGTGTTCGAGAGCAATTCTCGAAGCCTCGAATGCAGAATAGAAGCAACCAGCGGAGCTTCTTGCAGCCAACACTACCAGCGGAGCATCACCGTTACGGCCGTAGAGTGCCTGCAAGAGGTCGCTCTGTTCGGTCTTGGTTGGCAGACCTGTTGAAGGACCGCCGCGCTGAACGTCGATGATGACCAATGGCAATTCGGTCATAACGGCCAGACCCATAGCTTCGCTCTTCAGCGAGAGACCAGGACCTGAAGTCGTGGTAACTGCTAAGCAACCAGTGTATGAAGCACCGATTGACGACATGATGCCAGCAATTTCGTCTTCAGCCTGATAAGCCTTCACGCCGAGTTCCTTATGCTTGGTGAGTTCCACCAGAATATCGGTAGCAGGCGTGATAGGATATGAACCCAAGAACAGCGGGCGACCTGAACGTTCGCTTGCTGCCATGAGGCCCCATGCCATAGCCGTGTTACCTGTGATGTTGCGATATTTGCCCTTTTCAAGTTCGGCAGCTTCCACCTTATAAGTATTGGTGAAGAGTTCCCAAGTGTCGGCATAATGATAACCGGCATCCAGAACGGTGCGGTTAGCCTTGATGACTTGATCCTTGCCCTTGAATTTGGTCTCGAAGTATGCGTAAACGGTATCCAAACTGCGGTTGAACAGATACATCACGATACCGAGAGCGAACATGTTCTTCGACTTCAGCATCGATTTCTGATCCATGCCGAAATCCTTCAGGGCTTCCTTGGTCAATTCCGAGATAGGAGCCTTGACGACTTGATAGTCGGCAAGTGTGCCATCGACGGTTGGGTCGGCGGCATAGCCAGCCTTTTCAAGAGCCTTGTCGGTGATGGAGTCGGTGTCGACGATGATGATGGTTCCAGGTCTCAGCCAACGCATGTTAGCCTTGATGGAAGCTGGGTTCATGGCCACCAATACATCGCAAAGGTCGCCTGTGGTATGAACCGGTTTGTGTCCGAAGTGTACTTGGAAACCAGAAACGCCTGCAACCGTGCCTTGTGGAGGACGGATTTCTGCCGGGTAGTCCGGGAAGGTGGCGAAGTCGTTTCCTGCAAATGCCGTAGAATCTGAGAACAGATTTCCGGTAAGTTGCATGCCGTCTCCTGAGTCGCCCGCAAAGCGGATAACGACGTGGTCAAGAGCTACAACTTTACTTTTTCCTGTCATATTATACTAATTTTAAATGATTTAACCAGTTATTTACGTTGCCTTTCGGCAAAATCTTTTTTGAGGGTGCAAAGTTACATATTTATATAGTGCAAATGAAATGTTTTATGGAATTTATTTTGGCAGCGAGGCGACGGGGCTGTGAGACAACGAGATTTCGAGACTATGGATTTCCAAATCAGGCAGGCTCACGCCCCCGCAGCCTCGTATTCCCACAACCCTCAAATTATTTAGATTTGTTATAAATTAGCGGAGAGGGAAACAATTATGGAACAATAGTACTATTTTTGCGGCACAAAATTTAAAATTAACTAATTTCAAAACATTAAAACTATGGCTTATAAAATCACAGACAGTTGTGTCGCTTGCGGCACTTGCATCGACGAATGCCCAGTTGGCGCTATTTCAGAAGGCAACATTTATGTAATTGACGCTGATTCATGCGTTGGTTGCGGTACTTGCGCTGGCGTTTGCCCTAACGAAGCAATCGTAGAAGACTAATTAATTGTATTTAGTTGCATTAAAAGTGAAAACAGCCCGTCAAAAGCGGGCTTTTTTCATTTTTTATCACTTTTTTCAAACTTTTTGAAAGTTTGGCAAATTATTTGCTATTTTTGCAGTCGTTCTGAAAAACGGAACACAAAAGAAAGACATCAAACAAACACATTAAACAACACAATTATTAACTTTAAATTTTCAAAAAAATGAAAAAATTTGCATTGGCACTTTTGTGCATTGTCAGCGTTGCTTTCTT
>JAGHSL010000419.1 GCA_018065885.1 Candidatus Limimorpha equi | reverse complement strand
ATAGGCTTTTATGTCGTATTGCATCACCAGCTCGTGGTCGCCGCTCGGAATCATGGCGGCACGCAGCAGGTAGTTGGCGCGGAGCAAAGGCTGTTCTTCGCCGTCAACGAAAAGTTTCCAGCCGTAGCAACTCCATATCTCGGAGAAAACAACGAGTTTGTCTTCTGTTCCGTGGTATTGGTAAGTGAGTCTGTTTGGGCGGTATTCTGTCATTTCGATTTGTGCAGGAAGACTGTCGGTTGGGTTGTAGACCCCGATTTGGCTCTCAAATTCCTTGCTGATGATGGCTGTTGAGCGGACATCGGTCGTGGCGATGGCATCGATTTCTTCGTTTGGCGTCGTCACCCAATTGATGTCGCTGACGCTCCAGGCATTGCCGAAAGCACACGGGTTTTGCAAAGGTTCGGAGTTCGGGTCGTAAATCACATATTTGGTGTTCAGCATGTTGAGCACTTTCTGCTGGCTCATGCCGTTGATGAAATCTTGTTCTGTCTTGACGTTTTTGAAAATGGAATTGAAGTTGCGCACTTCTGTCCCTAAATATTCCGAAATCACATCCTGATAGCGGCGAAGTTTGGCACCATGATAGCCACCCACTGATTTATGGAAGTAGGATGTGCTGGCATCGTTGAAAACATCTTTCGTGAGGTTGATGACGCGATAGTCCAGTGTTTGGTCGCTCAGAATGGCTTTGTCGGCAACCGAAGCGTTGAAAGGCTTGTCGTATTGGCGTTTGTCGATGAAGTTGTCGTTGTTGAGGTATCGGCGGTCGACGGGAACCATGTCAATGAGAGTCAATGCAGCGAGAGCGAGGAAAGCGGGCGCAGCTTTCAGCTTGCCTTTCCCGCAGAGGAAAATCGGCACGGCAGAAAGGATGATGAAGAAGAAACTGCGGATGGCATCCTTGCGGAAAATGGCCACGCGCACGTCTTCAAGTTGTGTCGCAAAGGCTTGATAGATAGCACCATCCTTGCCCGACATCATTTCGCCAAACTGCTGGGCTTCGCCTTGACTGAGGAAACTGAAGAAGAGTTTCGGCGCAATGTAGAACAAGAGACAGAAACCGGCTGTGATGCCCAAGGAGATGTACAGATATTTTGCCTTGTTCTTGAATTGCTCTTGGTCTTTCACTAATTCGGCCAAGCCCAAAATGCCGAGCAATGGCATACATACTTCGGCAATGACCAAAGTCATGGAAACGGCGCGGAATTTATCGTAACCTGGCACGAAATCGAGGAAGAAATTGGTGAATCCCATGAAATTCTTGCCCCAACTGAGCAAAATGGATAGGATTGTCGCTGCCAGCAATACCCATTTCAGTTTGCCTTTCACGGTGAAACAACCTAAAACGAACAGGAAAACAATGATGGCGCCGACGTAAACGGGGCCGCTTGTGCCAGGCTGGTCGCCCCAATAGGCATTGCTTTGCGCGATGCTGGAGCGGAACTGTGGGTCGGCTTTTTCGAGCGCAGGATTGTCGTTGCCGATATAAGCCGATGCGCCGCCTTTCGCGTTAGGAATTAACAAACTCCAAGTCTCGCCAATACCATAACTCCACTGGGTGATGTAATCGCGTTCGAGTCCTTTTGTCTGATTGTCAGCGACCTGCGTCAGAATGGGTTTCCCGCGTGTGGTTTCCTTGCCGAATTCGTAGTTCGCATACAGCGTCATCGAATTGGTGAGGATGCCAATGCTGGCGGCTATTATGAGCAATCCGCTGGCTTTCAGGAAGTTAGCACCCTTTTTCTCGATAATGTCGCTGATTAGTTCTGCAATGACAATCATCACTACAATTAGCAAGAGGTAATAGGTGATTTGCAAGTGCCCGGCTTTAACTTCCAAAGCCAGGGCGATGGCTGTGAGTATGCTTCCCGTCAGGTATTTCCCTCTGTAGGTGAGAATGATGCCGGCAATGACGGGAGCCATGTAGGCCATGGCAAAAGCCTTGCTGTTGTGTCCAGCCCCAATGATGATAAACAGGTAAGAGGTCAGGCCGTAAGCTAAGGCTCCTAAGAAACTGATTCCTATGCTGTTGTCGAGTATTAGCAAAAGGATGAAAAAGCCTAACATGCTAATAAATACGCTTCCAATGGGATTCGGAAAGTTTAATGTCAAGACTTTGCTTACGCCGGTCATCAGGTTGCTTTTCTGGGGCACGCTGATGTTCCAAGCCGGCATTCCGCCAAACATGGAGTTGGTCCACAAGGTCTGTTCACCTGTGGCTTCCCGGTAACTGACTACTTCATGCGACATGCCTTTGAACATTTCGATGTCGTGCTGCTTGATGCGTTTTCCCTCAAGAATTGGGTTGAAATACAGCAAGGTGATAAGGGCAAAAGCGATTATGGCAATCAAAATGCCAAGTGCTTTCTTTGTGCTGTTGTCTTTTAACGATATTTTCATTGTTGATGTGTTTTTATTCAATTTCTTCAAAATCAGTATATTCACCGATATTCGGGTCAACGTGTATGTCTTGCTTTTTGCTCGTTGGACTTTCAAATTCGTCCTGATTTATTTCTTTTTCCAATTTTTTCAGTTTGTGCTTGAATATCAGCTTGATAATCAGACTGTATGCGTAGAACACTACGATGACGATAAACAAGAATGTCAAAAATCCTTCCATAGAAAAACTCTAATTTGCTGCAAAATTAAGACAAATTTCGTTTATATCTTTTTGTCTACTTGATTATTTCATATTTTTGCCCATACATTTGAGAGGAAAAGATGATTGTTTTTTCCGTGATTTAATACAGTGTGAATATGAAAAAGGTGCTTGTTTTGGGGCCGGCTTATCCGTATCGTGGCGGGTTGGCTGCCTATAATGAAAGGCTGACCAAGGAGTTTCAGAATGAAGGCTGGACTGCGGAAATCATTACTTTTTCGCTTCAGTATCCCGATTTCCTGTTTCCTGGCAAAACGCAGTTTTCGTCGGAATCGGCTCCCGAAGGCTTGAAGATTACGAGAATGGTGAATTCGGTCAATCCGTTCAATTGGCTGAAGGTTGGCAGAATGATTCGGAAAAACGGATGTGATTTGGTATTGACAAGGTTCTGGTTGCCGTTCATGGCGCCTTGCCTTGGAACGATATGCCGCATGGCAAGAAAAAACGGGAAGACAAAAGTGGTGAGCCTGCTCGACAATGTCGTTCCTCACGAACACCGTATTGGTGACAAGGCGTTTGCCCGTTATTTCATCAAGTCGGTGGACAGTTTCGTGGCCATGTCGCAGTCTGTACTTGACGATTTGCGTTTGTTCGATAAGAAAAAAACTGCTGCATTGTGCCCTCATCCTTTATTCGATAACTTTGGGGAAAAAGTGAGCAGAGACGAGGCTCTGCGTTTTCTGGATTTGGAGCCTGAGTGCCGCTATATGCTTTTCTTTGGCATCATTCGCGATTACAAAGGTCTTGATTTGTTACTGGAAGCATTTGCCGATGAGCGTTTCAAGTCGAAAAACGTCAAGCTGATTGTTGCCGGTGAATTTTATAATGGCGGTGAACAATACCATGAACTGGAACATAAACTTGGCTTGGAAGGTCGGATAATCTGGCATACGGAGTTTGTCCCCGACAGTCAGGTGAAATATTTCTTTAATGCTGCTGACATTGTGGTTCAGCCCTATAAGTCGGCAACGCAAAGTGGTGTCACTCAGATTGCTTATCACTTTGAGCGGCCTATGTTGGTGACCGATGTCGGTGGACTGAAGGAGATGGTGCCTGACGGCAAAGTCGGCTATGTCACCGATTGCGATAGCGGCAAGATAGCTGATGCACTTGTCGATTTCTTTGATTCACAACGAATGAATGAATTTGAGACGAACGTGGCCGAAGAAAAGAAGAAATATTCTTGGTCACGCATGGTTGAAACGATAACAAAAATGATGCAATGAAGAGACTTATTTCCTTTTTTACACGCATTTTCCCGCGTCAGTGGCTCATCAAGTTGAGTTATGTGTTCAGTTTTTTCATTCGCCCTTTCTATTGGGGCAACAAGGTGGAATGTCCCGTCTGTGGCTCGCATTTCCGCAAGTTTTTGCCCTACGGCTACGGGGTGGCGATGGATAACCGTTTGTGCCCCAGATGCTTGTCGTTGGAACGTCATCGCCTGCTTTGGCTCTATCTGAAAGAGAAAACCGACTTCTTCACGGCACCTTTGAAAGTCTTGCATTTTGCGCCCGAGCAGCCTTTCCTCAAGCGTTTCCGTGCCTTGAAAAACCTTGATTACACCACCGCCGACCTCGACTCGCCGATTGCCGACCTGCATCTGGATGTCACCGACATTCAGCAGCCTGACGATACTTTCGATGTGGTGATCTGCAACCATGTCCTGGAGCATGTGAGCGATGCGAACAGGGCTTTTGCCGAAATCAAGCGCATTTTGAAACCAGGCGGTTGGGCGATTCTTCTGGTGCCCATCAACCCTGATGTGGATACTTTCGAAGACCCAAGCATCACCGACCCGAAGGAGCGCGAGCGTCTTTTTGGCCAATACGACCATGTGCGTCAGTTTGGTCGCGACTATGCCGATGTGTTGCGTAAGGCCGGCTTCGATGTCACCGAAGACCGTCTGTATTACGAACTCCCGGAAGCCCAGCGCGAGCGTATGCACTTGGCGCGCAGGGGAGAGGAGATTATTTATAGGTGTGTGAAGTTGGCATGAAGTGGAGCCGACTGTTGATTTTTTTGTTTCATATAGTTGCGGTATTTAATCCACGCATGAAGTTTTCTATCTTTGCGGTTTGAAAGAAATAACAGTTAAAATAAGTCAAACAAAACAAGAAGTTGCGCCCGACACATATCAGGGGGTGAAAGATGAAAAAACATTTCAAGACATTAGTAATGATTCTGACCTGCATGGCGATGGCGCTGTGCGTATCATGCAAGAAAGACAATGACAATCCGAGTGACAATCACGTATACGTTGACCTCGGTCTTCCGAGTGGGCTTCTGTGGGCAACGTGTAACGTGGGCGCGGACAGCCCCGAAGACTACGGCGACTACTTCGCCTGGGGCGAAACCCAGCCGAAAAACGTTTACGATTGGAGCACCTACACATGTGGTGATTCTGATGATCTGACAAAATATTGCAACGATTCTGACTATGGCTGCAACGGCTATACCGACAACCTGACCATTCTGCAAGCGGGCGACGATGCAGCCACGGCCAAATGGGACAGTGGCTGGCGCACCCCGACGCATGAGGAATGGAATGAGCTTTTCAGCCATTGCACTTCGGTGTGGACAACGCAAAATGGCGTGAATGGACAACACTTCACGGGACCTAACGGCAACACTCTCTTCCTGCCTGCCGCTGGCTGCCGTTGGGGTGGCAATCTCACCGATGCGGACGGCCTCGGCTACTACTGGTCGAGTTCGCTCTTCACTGACCACCCTGACAGCGCGTGGGGCAGCCTCTTCAGTTCGGACATCTCAGGCATGGGCAGCAACTACCGCGACCGTGGTCTCTCTGTTCGGGCAGTCTGCAGTCCACAGAATTGACCCGTGTCTTCCGTAAGTGTACGGAATGTCTGTTCGCAAGATTCCCATAATACGTGGTCATTATCAACCCTCAATCGGGCAAATCATGCGAATGGTCG
>JAGHSL010000015.1 GCA_018065885.1 Candidatus Limimorpha equi | reverse complement strand
CGTCGTGTATTGCGCAATCGGGTCGTAACCCTGCGACACATATACGATGTTGTTCGGAATGTCTTTCTTCACTACAAACCAAGGTCCGCCGCCCAAGCCAAGGCCTTTCCTCTGGCCAATGGTATGGAACCAAAAACCTTTGTGACGACCAAGTTTCTTGCCCGATTCCAATTCGACGATATCGCCCGGCATTTCGCCCAAATATTCACGGATATAATCATTGTAGTTGATTTTCCCCAAGAAGCAAATTCCCTGACTGTCATGTCGTTCTGCACTCGGCAACTTATACTGAGCCGCCAAACGGCGCACTTCGGGTTTCACGATGTCGCCGATAGGGAAAATCACTTTTGAGAGTTGTGCGTATGTGATGCGGCCCAAGAAATAGGTCTGGTCCTTGAAAGTGTCGGCAGCCGTTCCCAACCAAAAACCTTGCTCGTTTTCCCACGAGCGGGCATAGTGTCCCGTGGCAATCTTATCGAAATTGTGGCCTTCCTTTTCCTCGAAGGCGCCTAATTTAATCCAGCGATTGCACATCACATCGGGATTGGGCGTCAGGCCTTTGCGCACCATCTCCATGGTGTATTTGCCGACGGTCTCGAAATACTCGTGCTGCAAGTCGACAATGTCGAATTTACAACCGTATTTCTTTGCAATATAAGTAGTTATCTCAATATCTTCTTCCGATGGGCAGCTCGACAAATCCTCCTTGCCTTCCATGCCAATCTTGATGTAGAAAATGTGTGGGTCGTAGCCCTGCTCCTTAAGGATAGGCACCACCACTGTACTATCTACACCACCCGAAACTAATGCTGCTATATTCATTTGTCACCATATTTTTTCCAGTCAAAAATTCTCACTTCTTCTGCTATCTTTTCCTTTACCGTTTCCCAATCAACAATATTGAACATTTTTGGAGTTTCTTGATTCTCAGCATCTTCGAAATAAGTCAAAGCCATTCGTGTTCTGAACATCGAATATTGAGGATATTTTTGTGTATAAAAGCCAAGAATTTCGGTGAAGGAATAATGTTGCAAAAGGAAATACAAATCAATGAAATCTTTTTTTGAGCCTCTTCCTTCTATCGCACTGATTTTCATTGCGGCGATGTCTTTGGGCGAAGCCAAACACAAACTGTCCTCAAAAATTGCATCGTCAATCCAAGGATAGCGTGAATAATTGACAAAATCCACCTTAATTCCGTCTATCACAAACGATTTGATGAGTTTTGTGGTTTTCTGACCTTGCACTTTTCCAAATTGCTCCAGAATGTCAATAAACACAAAGTCTTCTTCAGGAATATCGCCAAACAAATCCAAGTCAACCGATGAACGATGTCCATATTGTAAGGCCAGCGATGTGCCACCCACCAAACGACAGTTTTCCAACAACGGAGCTGTCATCAGGTGTTTCAGGAGTTCCAAGGTGTGGGGTGCGATTGTGCAATATGATAACATCTGTAGTCCTCCTTTTTTGTGTCAGAAATGAAGCATAAAAACGACAGCGCGACAGGGTCTAAGGTTCTAAAATTCATTGCGTATGCAACGATTTTGTCTATTCCGAAATGATCTTCGATGATGAACCAATCTTTCATGCTGCCATATTCGAGCACACGCTGAATAATCCATGAGGCACTTCTGTCAATGTCAAAATGCTGGGTGTCAATATCCCAAAACAGATATTGATTTAAGCCATATAGATTTGAACTTTGTGCCATTAGCATGAAATTTCCTGCAAAATTACGCAGATTTTTGGGACAATGGTTTGAAATTTATCATCCAAGAATAATTATCTCTTTATAACCAGTTTTTTTCTAACAAATCATTGTTTTAGTACTTTGCGAAAAGCTATTTTATTTGACGTGCATAAACTTCCGTTTTGATAAAAGGCTATAACATCGGGGATTCTGCTGAATAATGAATTTCGAGGGTATGTTTCAATTTCCTTGGAATTATTGTCCCACCATTCATTGATAATATAGAGTTGACAAAGAGGTGCAAGAAGTGAAGTCTTGTTTGCAACCTCTACGTCCTGTCCAATCATATAAAACAAATATTTTTGCAAAAACCTAAATAACTTATTACCTTTGCACCCGTATTTATGCACTTATTAAAGCAAACAAATCAACAATTAAACAATCAACAATAATCAACATTTATCATGGATTTAATGCAAGAAATCATTGCCAATGCCAAAGCCAACAAGCAGCGCATTGTGCTTCCTGAAGGTGACGAAC
>JAGHSL010000270.1 GCA_018065885.1 Candidatus Limimorpha equi | reverse complement strand
TCCTCAAGCTCTTCGATTTGGTATTCCCGATGAACGAACTGCCAAACTTCCCCGACATGATCCGTCAGTATGGCATCGTCACGCCGGCATCCTTGAAAATGGGAGAAGAAATTCCGTATCAGCCTGTGGTTCAGCCACAAATGCCGCTATTCAACAAGCACGACAAGGTGAATCCTTCGGCCAACATGGAACCTTTCTGGGCCATCACACCTCGCCAAGCATCGACTTTCGAGGCATTCATCCCAATTCAAAACGGCTGCAACAAGTTCTGCACTTACTGTGCCGTGCCTTACACCAGAGGCCGCGAAGTGTCGCGCCCAAGCGAAGACATTTTGGCCGAGCTGAAAAGTCTCGTGGAAAGAGACTACAAGCGCATCACCCTGTTGGGACAGAATGTCAATTCGTATGGCTTGGACAAAAACGGCGAGGAAATCAATTTCGCAGAACTGCTGCGCCGTGTCGGTGAATATGGCAAGACATCGGGCAAGGAGTTTTGGGTGTATTTCACCTCGCCGCATCCACGCGACATGACTGACGAAGTCATCGAAGTCATCGCGCAATATGATTGCCTCGCCAAACAGATTCACATCCCGATTCAGTCGGGCGACGATGCCATGCTGCAACGCATGAACCGCCACCATAATATGGACACATATCGTCATATCATACAGACTATCAGACGGGTACTGCCAACAGCAACCATTTTCACCGATATTATCGTCGGTTTCACCCACGAGAGCGAAGAGGAATTTGAAAACACGCGCAAGGCCATGGAGGAATTCAAATACAATATGGCTTACATTGCCCAATACAGCGTGCGTGAAGGTGCCGTCGCCTCCGGCTGGGACGACGACATCACAAAGGAAGTGAAGCGCAAGCGTTACCATCGCCTCACCGATGAACTGATGAAACACAGCCTCGTTTACAACGAAAGTCTGGTCGGCACGACCGTAAAGATGCTTGTTGAAGACCACGACCGCAAGAGCGGTTACCTCAACGGTCACACCGAAGGCAAGATTGTCATCCGCTTCGCCTCCGACGACGAAAGCCTCATCGGCCAGATCGTCAAGGTGAAAGTGACAGCAGCAACGCCACTTTCCATTGAAGGAGAATTGGAATAAGGGTAATTTTGGCAATAGAACCAATCACAGCATTCCGAAATCTTGAATGTATGGAATAATTAGTAATTTTGCCAATCAAAACACATACAAGATGCAAATCAACAGATTCGGATATTTTTGGCTGGACACATGGGTGCTGGCCAACGTGATACAACTTACCACACAAGATTTCTGCACACGTTACTTCAACCACGTCAATGACCCTTGCGGGCGTCAATACGACCAAATGACACAAGCTGCGCGTTCAGTTCCTGCCAATATCGCAGAAGGTAACTCACGGCATTCCACATCAAAAGAGACCGAGATGCGCCTCACCGATGTAGCACGGGCAAGTCTGGCGGAATTAGCCAACGACTATATAAACTGGCTTATGAGGCATGAGGAAATCCCATGGTCGGTAAAATCAGAAGAGCACAATAGCGTCAGCAGCATTCCATTAGACCGTCCAACTTACAAAGACGATGTGCAGCATCTCAGCTGCATACACATCTTAAGACAAAAGCACAAATTTGACAAATGGCTTTGCTCAAAAAATTCAATAATTGAAGCCAACTGTCTCCTTATCCTTTGTAATCGTCTTATCATGATGCTGGGCAAGCAAATTGAGAACCAACTTGAAAATTTCAAAGAGGAAGGAGGATTCACAGAAGCTTTAACTGCGGAAAGGCTTGCTTATCGGGCAGAACAAAGTAGCCAAACCGACGCCCCAATTTGTCCAAAATGTGGTAAACCCATGATAAAACGCACGGCTAAAAAAGGTAAAAACGCAGGCAATGCTTTCTGGAGTTGTTCAAACTATCCTGAATGCAATGGTACTAGAAATATTTGATTTTCGTAATACCGAAATTACGAAATAACGTTATAACGATACAATCGAGGCGTTAAAGCCAAGCTAACTGAAAGACATATTTATTAAACTTTCCCCAAAAATCGAACTATGAAGATTGCATTCAAGACATTGGGCTGCCGCGTCAACCTGTTTGAGACTGACGCTTTGGCATCGCGATTCAAGGCCAACGGCTACGAAATTGCCGAAAGCAGCGAAAGCGCCGATGTCTTCATTGTCAACACCTGCACCGTCACCAACCAGAGCGACCAGAAATGCCGCCAGGCCATCCATCAGATACGTCGCAAGAATCCCGATGCACTGATTGCCATCACTGGATGCATGGTCAACAATTACAAGGAAGAACTGCTCCAATCGGGCATTGCCGACTATGTCATTGACAATGAACGCAAAGCTGCCATTTTTGACATCATCAACGACCATTTCCAAAAAGGCGCCAGTGACCCCGAAGGCTACGACCGTGACCTTTTCAGTTATCAGCCAGCCTTCGATACGTTTCACACGCGCAGTCTCATCAAGATTCACGACGGCTGTAACAACTACTGCTCCTACTGCATCATTCCGACCGT
>JAGHSL010000250.1 GCA_018065885.1 Candidatus Limimorpha equi | reverse complement strand
CCCAATTGCTGGGCACCTAAATTCAAATCGCCTTTCCAATAACCTTCGATTTGCGCATTTACGGTTGTGGCGAAAAACGCCATCATTGTCATTAAGAGACTTGTTTTCAAGAATTTACTTTTCATTTTTTTTTCTATTTTTTAAGCCTTTAGCTGTTAGCTTTTAGCCATTAGCTGCGCGAAGCGGTCAAAGCTAATGGCTAACGGCTAAAAGCTAAGATTACTACTTTTTCTTTCTTCCACTTTTCTTTAGTGCTTCGGCGATAATCCATTGCAGTTGCCCATTGACGGAACGGAACTCATCGGCAGCCCATTTCTCGACCGCCTCCATCGTCTCGGCATCCACGCGAAGCAGGAATGTCTTGGTATTTGCGTTATTGTCTTTTTCCTTTGCCATGTTTACCTCCCCGACAATTCGTTTTGACCGACAACTTCTTGCAAGCGCGAAATCACCTCCAGAGTCTGCTCCCTTGACGGACAATTCATGTAAATCAAACGGTCAGCCGTGCGGATTTCGATGTAAGGACCACCATTGTAATTCACGAAAAGCAGACATTTTTCTCCTTCTTTTGTAAGGAAAAGGCCTTTGCTCACTCCGCCGGAATATGAACCATTGACACGCTTTTCCATAGGAGGCATTTTTTCCAGGACTTCCATCGAAACGATGTCGCCATACCTAACATTAACGCCATATACACCATTGGTTTTGAAACCATTATAGTCCAAAGAAATAGTTGCCGGCTTGCTGTAAACAAGAATCATAACGACTGGAAGAACCACGCAAAAAACCAGAATAACCAAAGCCCATTTGGAAGTTTTGTCAATAGGATGTCCCATGTAGGACTTACCCGAAGCATCGCGGCCAAAGCCGTTATATTTCCTCATGGCAATAAACATCGGAATGAGCATGGCAAGCAAAATGACCGCCATAGAGTAACCTGCAAAATCCTCGCTCACAATGTGCGAAATGCCTAAAGCGAATAACACGACAAGCAGCAATCCCGCGACTCCCGCAGACAAGGCAAGCGCCTTTTTCAAGCCATCAATATCAACCAAAGCCTGGCGATCAGGCGACATTCCGCCGTAAGGATTGATGAATTTCGGATAACGGTAAATGAGCCATCCAATAAGCATCATGAACAGACCCATACCTAAATTTGTATAATGCATTGCGTTCATTTTTAGTGATTTAAGAATTTATCACCAATTCGTTCTCTCATTTTTCCCACCAAATGCAATGTTGCATCGGGCGTTGCGCAATTCATGAAAAACAATTGGTCAGCCGTGCGGATTTCGATGTATGGCTCAACGTCGTCATTCACGAAAAGCAGACATTTTTCACCGTCTTCCGTAAGAAAACGGCCTTTATTGACACCGCCAGCACTGGAACCATTGAGGCGCATTTGCATGGCCGGCATTTCATCAAGGACTTCAACAGAGACAATTTCGGAATAAGGAATTTCCCTGCCATAGAATCCGCTAATCGAAATGTGGTCTTCATCAGTGCTGATGTTTGCAGGCTTAATCGAAACGAGAATCAACGCCAAAACCACTAACATCGTCAACGGAATGAGGATGATTGCGATTTTGGAACTTGCCCGAAGCGGGCGTCCAAAATACGATTTGCCCGAAGCATCGCGGCCAAAGCCGTTGTATTTCTTCATGGCAATAAACGTCGGAATGAGCGTGACAAGCAAAATAATGGGTATGGCTTCCTCCGCAATCCTTTCGCCCACAACATGCGAAATGCCTAAGGCAAACACCACGATAATCAACAAGCCCGCAACTCCCGCACACAAGGCAAGCGCCTTTTTCAAGCCATCAATATCAACCAAAGCCTGACGCTCGGGCGGCATTTCACCGTATGGATTGATATGTTTCGGATAACGGTAAATGAGCCATCCAACAAGTATCATAAACAGGCCTGTGCCTAAATTTATATAATGTATTGCGTTCATTTTTACTGATTTAAGAATTTATCGCCAAAGTTTTCTCTTATTTCTTCTGCCAATTGCAGCGTTGCATCGGGCGTTTTGCCGTTCAGATAGATGATACCATTACAAGTGTTCATTTTCAGGAAAGGAGCCGTTTTGTCCAACAGCAGGAAAGTACATTCCGAATCATCTTTCAAACGGTATTTCCCAAAAGTCTGGCCAAACTTCCAATATCCGCCCTCCGAATTATTCACTTGCGGCAATGCTTCTACAATTTCGACGGTTTCCAAACATTGTTTCGGAACGACATAATCGAAATTGCCTTCCATCTCGATACTGTTTGCCGTCACTTCGATTTTGCTTTGTTTTAGGTCGACGACAAAAATCACTACAGCGATTGTCACTATGACGGAATACAGAATCCAAATTGCCGCTTTGTTATTGGGCACTTCGGCTTCTGGAGGAATACAACGATAGGATCGCCTGACGCAAATTGCCGTCAAAAGTCCGGAAACCGCTGCAGGAACGATAATAAAATAGGCGTCAAAACCAATATAGTAACTTAAAACGCCACATACGAAAAACGGAACCGAAGCCGCCAATCCAAAAACGAAATAAAGCCGTTTCAAGCCTTCCGTATCAACCAAATGCTTCTTGTCATCAGGCACATTTTTATACATTTTCAGATTCGACACATTGCGCCTCATGCGGAAAGCACTGATCAATTCCACGATTCCAATTACGAAGCAACTGATTAAGTTATCCATGATTATTCGGCATTTATGAATTTGTCTTCAGCACACTCCTCAAGTGCAAGAATCAGTTTCAATGTCTCTTCCGATGAATACTTGTTCAGGTAATAGGTCTTATTTGCAGTTCGCACTTCGACGTATGGCGATTTTGAGCTTTCCGTCACAATACGGCACGAATCGTTTTCCGTTTCAGGCAAAATCTTCACAATCTTGAAAGACTGGATTTCGGACATCGGGATGGTCATGGCATTCGGGCCTTCTATTTCGATTACGTTTTCATTAACGGTTATTTTCGTTTCGTTTGGCGAAATGAAGCAGTAGGTTACAGCCATGCCTGCAAAAAGCACAATGGCCAAAAAGCACAGCACGGTTTGGACAACACTGTTTCGTTTGCGAATGACAAATTTCCACAGGAAGAAAAACAGAAGCGCCGTTCCCAGCATGACGACACAGACGCCTATTACATCTTTGGATTTTTCAAACGCCGGAATGGACGACACAATAAGCCCAACAGAGAACATGACGCTCATGATAATACAAGCCCTGAAAAACAACCTTTTGCCGTCTTCATCCATCGACTGTCCTCTGCGATTCTTGAAAATGAGTTCGGGATGCGTCTTGCCGAGAATGGCAAAAACCATTGGGCCAATGATGCAGATAATAATGAGAAACAATTCCATGATTTACTTGATTTTATTTATCCTCTTTGATTGACGTAGCAAGAGACGTAGCACGCTACGTCTCTACAGGGAAAATTTCTTAATACAGGCTTCCCGTATTCAGCACCGGCTGAGCCGATTCGTCGGCGCAAAGCACCACAAGCAGGTTGCTGACCATGGCGGCCTTGCGTTCCTCGTCGAGTTCGACGACATTTTCGTCCTTCAGTTTATCAAGCGCCATCTTGACCATCGAAACGGCACCGTCGACAATCTTTTCACGGGCCGAGATGATGGCGGCAGCCTGCTGGCGGCGCAACATAACGGCAGCGATTTCAGGCGAATAAGCCAGATAGTTGATGCGTGCTTCAATGACTTCGAGTCCCGACATGGCCAAACGTTCATTGAGTTTCGACATCAGCACTTCGTTGATTTCCTTGCCGCCCGAGCGCAAAGTCAGTTCTTCGTTGTGGCCGTCGGTTTCGTCGTAGGCGTACATGCCTGCCACTTCACGCAAAGCGGCATCGCTTTGAACTTGGATGAAACTCTCGAAAGCCCTCATGCGGCTCGAAACCGACACGGGCGTGGTGCTGTTGCCACCTGCCATGGTCTGCGAATCGATTTCAAACATGGCCTTGTAGGTGTCCTTCAGTTTCCAGACCAGAATCTGGCCAATCATGATCGGGTTGCCGGTCTTGTCGTTGACCTTGATGTTGTCAGGGTTCAGGTTGCGTGCACGAAGCGACACTTTCTTTGAGGTCATCAGGAAATTGACCCAGTGGAAACCCGTTTTCGTGAAGGTGCCTTTGTAAACACCGAAGAAAACCATGACCATGGCCTCGTTTGGCTCCAATTTGCGGAAGCCGATGGGCAGAATGATGGCCAAAAACAGCCCGACAATGCCCGAGGCCAAAAACAAGCCAGAACCGAGTGGCTCGGAATAAAGCACCAGACTCCAGACGCTCAAGGCGACGATTGCGATTTCGACAAACAATGCAACGAATCCATTCATTGCAAATCCTTTAAATTCAAATTCTTTTGTTTCCATAGATGATATTATTTTGATATTATTATGATGTGCAAAAATACAATTATTTTGGAACATGCAAACATTTTTTCTTATTTTTGCGAAATAATTTAAAAACACATCAAAAATGAAGAGATTA
>JAGHSL010000440.1 GCA_018065885.1 Candidatus Limimorpha equi | reverse complement strand
AGCATCGGGCATTTTCACTTAGGTTGGAAGCAAAATCGATTGTTAATCATGCAAAAATAAACAATCAGATTCTACTTTATCCATTATTGTTATGAAATGGTGAAAATGGCGTTTAAATCATTTCTTGTCTAAATTGGACAGGGCATTTACCACCGCAGTAATGGCTTTCTAAACGGGAAGAAACAAAATAGAGACGCGATAAATCGCGTCTCTACAAGTGAATCGGGTGCTAGGAATTTGATTACAATCTAATGCCGAAACGCAGCAAGACCATTGTTGTCGACAGTGTTTTAAACTTGAAGTTCTCCTTTTCAGAATCTGTATAAGAGTCTCCGCCAACGGTTTCCTGGTATTTGTCAGTGGCTTTTCCTTTCACTTTCGCAGAGCCTAAATTATAGAAATTCAGGCCGATGGTGAATTTGTTGTTGATAAGGACGCCAGCGCCCAATTGGAAAGCGAAAGCAAATGCCGGATCATATTTATATTTGATTGTTTCCTTTGCAGAATAATGGCCATAGTATGAATCGTTGCCGCTATCTTCCAATTCGAGATAGAATTTTGTTATGAAACGGGCATCCAGACCTATTCCGGCTTCACCATAAATTCCAAGATTGTCGTTAGCTTCGTAACAATAGTTCAATCCGAGCAATACCGGAACATTGATGTAGTTTGGCTTGCGCAAGGTGACATCTTGAACTTCATCTTCTAATTCGTCACGCATATCTTCAAAGGCTTCTTTAACGTCGCTGTTAAGACCGTTATAGATTCCGTCAACCGACAACAAGACTCCCAAGCCTTTTGCTTTGGTCGGAAATTTAAACTTAAAGCCAAGGGTTGCACCAACACCGGCACCTCCTTCTTTCGATTCGTACACAAGGGCGAATCCGTCTTCATCGCCTTCGGCAAATTTGCCAGTCGGCAAGGATAGGCCAAGATTCAAATAGGTTTGAGTCTGCGCTGTAGCATAGCCGCAAACAAGCAGCAAGATTGCAGCCAAAATTGCGTAAAACTTTTTGTTTTTCATAATGATACACCTTGTTATATCCCATCAGGCCATCGGATTTTATTAATGAATGATGTTTATTTCGATGCAATATTACATAAAAATTCAATTTTAATGCAGAAAATGACGTTTTTTTTCAGATTCATCGTGTCCATAATTAATTGACAACGACAAGCATTACCCGTGCCAAATGTGAAAAGTTGTGGAATTTTGTGGAAAATTGTTGCGCGTTTTGAATAAAAGCCTATTTTTGCAGTCTGTTTGGTACGGAAATTGCCACACAGAACGAGAGAAAATTGTTTTTTAATGCCTAATTTATACATCATATCGGGCTGTAATGGAGCTGGAAAAACAACAGCATCGTTGACCGTTTTGCCTGAAACTCTGCAATGTACGGAGTTCGTCAACAGCGATGCGATTGCCAAAGGTCTCTCTCCGCTCAATCCCGAAAGCGCTCAGGTCGCTGCATGCCGCCTGATGATTTCGCGCATTAAAAAACACATTAGCGACAAATCCGATTTTGCAATCGAAACCACCCTGGCTTCAAAGAGCTACAACAGCCTCGTCAAGCAGGCGAAAGAAGTTGGCTACAACGTGCATCTGTTATATTTCTGGCTGCAAAGCCCCGAACTCGCCATCAAGCGCGTCGCCGAGCGTGTCAAAAATGGCGGGCATAACGTCGAGGAAACTGTCATCCGCCGCCGTTATCACGCAGGCATCCGCAACCTGTTCAACCTCTATTGCCCTGTGGTGGATTACTTTGTACTCATCGACAATTCCAGCATTCCGAGCGAAATCGTCGCCGAAGGGAACAACGATGCG
>JAGHSL010000153.1 GCA_018065885.1 Candidatus Limimorpha equi | reverse complement strand
AGTTCCTGGCTTTCGTAATGCGCTCGATATACGATTCCTTGCTGATGCTCAAAAGGCGGCAGAAGTACATGGTGTCGATGTCCTTGACTTGCTTCGGCACAACGAGCAAGTCGTAGACCGCTTCGTTGTAAACCAACAGTTCGCCGTTTCGGTCAAACACCTTGCCGCGTGCCGGATACTGCGTCACAAAGCGCAAGGCGTTGTTGTCGGCCAGCTGCTTGTAGTGCCTGTCTAAGACTTGCAGCGAAAACAGCTTTATGATATAGACAATGCCAACGGCAATGAAAATGCCGATGACGAGAAAACGCCTGCTACTCAGATTCTTATTTCCTGTTGCCATAACCGATTTTGGAAAATGCAAAGGTAATATGAAAAAACCAATGATGATAAAAGGTGGAAGATTTTTTTTCGGACATAAATCGGACAAAATCTTTCACCAATCCATGTTATTGTGCCAGACGGCGTTTAGGATAATCGCCTAAAAATCAGCAAAATCTATAGTTAGGCACAGCAACCGATGAGATGAATAGTACTTGTTATCGCCAAAAACTTGGGAGAAAGTGCTGGAAAAACTTTTTATCAACAAAATGTTTTAGGCAGAGCTTTAAAGAACGAGGCTGAATTTTGTCAAGTTCCGAAAATCTCATTTTCTTCTTTGCTATTTCCCACGAAAAGCATACCTTTGCAATTGAATTTGTTGCTGTAACGGCAATGATTATCATCGGAATGTAATTTAAAATGAAATGATATGAAACGAATCGTAATTTTTGTATTTGCCGCCATGCTGCCCGTGTTGTCTCAAGGACAAGCAACAACGACCATTAAGGATTTGATGCAGAAAGCACGTCAGGGCGACACCTTGGCTTGTTATCAACTTGGCAAGGCCTATCTTGACATGAAAGTTTACGAACAGGCAATCGGCTGGTTGACACGCTATGAGGAAATGCAGTCCGCCGATGAATGTTACCAGGATACAAGCAGCTTATGCAAGAAAGAATTGGCGTGTATGGAACTTGCAGGCTGCTATCTTGAAAGAATGAAGGAATTTAACAAAGGAAATGACAGCATATATTTCGGAATTGAGGAAAATCCCGAAGCCGGTTATGCAAAGGATAGGAAAAAACTAATCGGGTGGCTGACCGAAGCAGGAAAACTGGGCAATGCTGAGGCAATAAGGTCTCTTAAAGCCCTGGGAGTGGATGTCGAGGAAGCATTGCTTGATGAAAAAGCGGAGTTTCCCCAAGATGTTTCTAACATTCATCCTGGAGAATCTCGTGATCCAGAGTATTTGTTTTTGAGGCATATAGCTATGAATCTCCGTTATCCTCGACCTGCGCGCGAACAGGGAATACAAGGGGAAGTCATCGTCTCATTCGTTGTTGAAGCGGATGGCACCATCACGAATGTTCAAGTAGAAAAAGGAATCGGTGGAGGTTGCGATGAAGAGGCGGTCCGAGTCATCAAGTCGATGCCAAAATGGAAACCAGCTGTCAAAAACGGGGTGGCAATACCTTTTAAAAAGTCAGCACCAATCAATTTCCGCCTGCAATAAGTCATTTACAACCAAGATGAAACGAAATGAAAAAGAAAAGCCAATCAGACATTTTTTGATTGGAATGGGAACGATTCTGGTGAGCACAGCTGTTGCCTATTTGCTATGTGGTTTGGCTTTTGGCAAGGATAAGTTGTTTGATTGGACGCAATTCACCTTTACTGTCTTTCTGTACATGCTCGCGACGGCAGCTTATTTTATTGGCCGCTTGATTGCCTACAAGACCAATATGTTCAAAAATGCAAAGGATAGGGACAATGTGTTAATATGCGTGTTTGCGGTTTTAGCGATTGTCTTTATCATGCTTGCCATTACCCTGATTTGAATTATATGTGTCTGGAAGGAGAATTGGCAATGAATTCAGATTCGCAATTCTCCATGCAATTTTTCACTTCCGTCACCTATGTATGCGTCATAAAACCATCTAAATCGAAACAGCCCCTTAAAATCTCATTTTCTTCTTTGCTATTTCCCACGAAAAGCATACCTTTGCACCCAAATT
>JAGHSL010000056.1 GCA_018065885.1 Candidatus Limimorpha equi | reverse complement strand
TTCATCTTCAAGGAACTGATTCTTGAAAAACTCCTTGCCCGACAAAACCTTCAGCTCTCGGGCTGGACGAGGTTCAAAATCCTTTCCGACCTCAACAATCTGATATTTCTCCAAATCAATAAACTGCATATTATGAGCGAATTTCAAGGCCGTAGTGTGATATTCTACCGCAGCTACATTTTCATACCAACCTATCCATTTCATCAAATCCAGCTTTGGTTCAGCCAATTGCGTAAGGCTTCCCTTCCAAGTTCCTAACACAAACACATTCTCATTTTCCGGCACAACCTGATTATAAATTGAAATAATCTCCGAAAGCACCGACTGGCACACCTTCATTGCCTCAGCATCGTAAAACTGAACCAGCATTTTCTTTTCGTGCAAAGTGTCGTTTTTCATCACGCAGAAATAGGTCTGGCTCTGATTATGATCTTTGTGGACGAGCCAATCAAGCTGATAAGTCTGGCTTTTGAAAATGTAGGCATCGTGAAATTCAAAGAGCAGGTTTTGCAGTTTCTCATCAAACGATTTTCGAGAGAAGTGACTCACTGGCAACGGATTACTGACATCATCAAAATAAATCTGCTGGCAAAAATTTCCACCCACCAAAATGTAATCGCCGAAACAATCGATGTGAATTTTGGTGTAAAGGCTGTCGTATAGCGCCTGCGAAACCGTTTCGCCATCAGCGTTCAGAACCATCAAATTCGACTTGTCTTTTCGGTTCTCCAAGACCAGAATCCTGTCATCGGCGAAAGCAATGTCGGCAATCCTTCGCCCGCGCTCGGTGCGGTAGAAATCGCGGTTTGCCACAACGCCCGCTTCGGGAAGGTAATATTCCTTTTCACGCATTCGGAAACTCACGTTCAACGAATCCTGCTGCAACTGCCTCGGAATCAGGCTCACCACCGTATCGCAATAGCCGATGCTGGAATAGAGCAAGTTAATGGGCTTGTCCTTGGCGAAAAGCAGAAGCGAATAATTGCCTCGGGCATCGGTAGAAGTGCCATATTGCGTGTTCAGCACCGAGATGTTCACATTCTCAAGGCCGAGATTGCCGTAGATTTTCATAGGAGTTTGGGCAATGGCCGCAAACGGAAGGAAGAACAGAAATAAGAAGCAGAATCTTTTCATTTCCATAACGATTGATTTTCACCTTGCAAATTTATTCCATATCTCAACCTTGTCAACATTTTAGCGAGGAAAATTTTATAAGCAATTATAAGTGTTTTGCTGCAACAATTTGAATTACAATGATTTATAAAATTTATAAGCAATTATAAGTAAACCGTTGTAAATGATTGGTAAACAGGATTTTATGGAATATTTTTTTTTAAACCGCAGATTACACGGATTACGCTGATTTTATGAACCGCGAATCGGACGAATCGGGTGAATTTTTAAATGCGTCCTTCGACAGGCCTCTTCGACAAGCTCAGGGAGCGCAGGAAACAGCACATGAATTGATATGGGCTGACGCAAGAAAAGAAATTTACTCATAATTTACTCGGAAAATTTACTCCGCATTTACTCTCTCCCGCCTTGGCGGAACATGATTTTTCGAACCACAGTTTACACAAATTACGCTGATTTTCAACAAACTACATATTTTACAGATTACACAGAAATTATTAATGCGCCTTGCGCATAAATTAACACAGATGGACTGACGATAAATTGATAAAAAGATACGCGCGATACGTGGAGACAAGAAAAACCGCTGATTACGCTGATTTTCAACAAACTACAAATTCTACAGATTACACGGAAATTATCAATGCGCCCTTCGACAAGCTCAAGGAGCAATCAAACCTTATTCGGCGAAAAGTCTGTCAATGATTTCCTTATAGCGTTCAGCTATCACCTTACGGCGAATTTTCAGGCTTGGCGTCAATTCGCCCGAATCAACCGTCCATTCTTGGTCAAGCAGTTGGAAACGCTTGATTTGCTCAAAATCGCCGAAAAACTTATTATACCCATCCACTTCTTCGCGGAAACGCTTAATTACAGTCTTGTTTTCGGTCATTTCCGAATCGGTCGTATAAACGATGTTGTTTTCCCTGCACCAATGCCTGAGCTGTTCGAAATTCGGGACAATCAATGCGGCGGCAAATTTCTGATTTTCACCGACAACCATCATGTTGCCAATCCAATTCGATTCGGCAAACTTGTTTTCAATCAAGGCCGGGGAAATGAATTTTCCCATCGAATCCTTAAAGATTTCCTTGATTCTGCCCGTGATTTTCAACATGCCGTCTTCATCGAATTCGCCCCTATCGCCCGTATGGAAAAAGCCGTTTTTGTCGATAGCTAAGCGCGTCTGTTCCGGGTCTTTGTAATAGCCTTTCATCACGGTTGAGCCTTTCACTAAAATCTCGCTGTTTTCCTCGTCAATCCTCACATCAAGATCACCGCATGGCACACCGACCACACCATCCTTTATGACGCCCGTCACCAAACTATTGGTACACATCACCGGCGATGTTTCCGTCAGGCCATAGCCTTCAACGACAGGCAACCTCATAGCGCCGAAGACCCGCACCAAACGCGGTTGCATGGCCGCACCGCCCGAAATGATAAGTTTCATTTTCCCGCCGAAAGCATTCCTTACTTCCTTGAAAACCAGTCGGTCAGCTATTGCGAGTTTCAGCAGGTAAAACCAACTGTTGTTACGTTTCGACACATCGTAACGGCCAGCCAAATCGAAAGCCCAGAAAAAGACTTTTTTCTTGAAGCCTTTCAGTTTCGCACCTTTGTGCATCAAGCCGGAATAAACCTTTTCGATGACGCGCGGCACCGTCGAAAAATGCTCAGGTTTCACATCCTGAATGTCGCGCATGATGGTTCCCACGTTTTCGACATAATAAATCGGCGAGCCAAGATAAACATGACCGTAAAGCACCGAGCGTTCATAAATATGCGACAATGGCAGATAACTGACCGTAGTATGCGTATAATCAATGGGATAGTGAGGACAATAGAACTGAATATCCGTTAAAATGTTGCGATGCGAAAGCATGACGCCCTTAGGATGGCCTGTAGTACCCGAAGTGTAGATAATTGTAGCGACATCATCGGTCAGAACGCTGGCTTCCAATTCTTTAAGCCTGTCTTTCAGGTTTGTGTTTTCCTTACCTGAAGCAACCAACTCATCCAACGATTTCAGTCCTTCAACAGGATGAATCGAATAAACCAGCTCCAGACTCGGCAGTTTTTCTAACAAATCCTTGATTTTCAAATAGATTTTCGATCCTTCAATGAAGATAGCCTTTACTTCGGCATGATTGAGGATATAGTCATAATCGTTATGGCTGATGGTGGCGTAAATCGGAACCGTAATGGCGCCAAGTTGCTGAATGGCAAAGTCAATCATGTTCCATTGCGGACTGTTGTTGGCCACTATCGCCACCCTGTCGCCTTTCTGAACGCCAGCATGGAGCAACCCCAAACTTATGGCATCGGTCAAGGCACAGAATGTCTTGCCATCATATTTCACCCATTCGCCATGCTCCTTGCCGGCATACATGCAGTCGCGCCAGCTGTATTTTTCAAGATAACGAGGCAACAAATCAAATATTCTCGGCGGCATATCCGTCAGAATATCAACTGGTTTTCCTTTGAAGTTTCTTGCAGCCATCGTTTCGAAAATAACGGGCAAAATTAGTGTTTTTCTTTGTCGAAAAATACGTCCTCAACAATTAAATCTTATCCTGAAAAGGGAAACAACACTAATTAATCAGAATCATTTGTTTATCAACCTGTTAAACACTACTGATTTTCCATTTCAATAAACTTATCGTCATCATCCATGTAAAGATAGACATACATCTTGCGGTAAGGGTCGTAACGCAGGAACAGCGCCGGCTCGCCAGCACGTTTCTTCAGCTCATCAGAAATATAATGGTTCATAAAGCTATCGTAGGTGTAACCTGCATAAAGTTTTCCCAAATAGGCCGCATAATTGTACACATCAGTAATTTTCAGTGTGTCAATCGAATAGGTGTAATTCAACGCTTGGAGCGATCCATCGTCTGCTTTGGAGCTGAAGCCATCCAAAAGGCTGTGTTCGCCATACTGGACAGGCAGCCAATCACCATTGTTCAGTTCAAACCATGAGGCGACATTCACTGCATTCAAGTTGTGCTTGTAAAAGTTTTCATGGCTATTGTAGAACATCACATCCTCATACTCAATGATTTTCTCCGTAATCTCGATCCTCGAAAGCGTCACTAACCAATGCACGGAATCGACTGGTACATCATCCGAGTTTTCAGGAATGTAGACATTCAGGTTGTAATCGCGCAAACGCTCGGCGTAGGCATTATACATGATGTCGAGAAACTCATCCTGACTGAAACCGTTCAAAACCGTAGAATAGCGGTTTAAAGCGATATTCAGCTGACTTGTAACATTAGCAGATTCAGGAAAATAAACAGCAACTTGCGCTCCTTTGCTCTGTTCTACAAACAAATTGGCATAACGTTTTTCAATCGTGCAGCTTGAGAGGAAAAGCGTTGCCGCCAACATTATATATAATAAGGTGTGTTTCATTTTTTAGAATATTCAAAACAAATTCAATTCCATCTGTTCGCCATCGCCCGACTTGCGGTCATCGTCAAGGGTGTCGTTGATTTCCAGAGGCACATCTGCGGGATTAACAACCGGTACTTCCGTTTTCTGGGTTTCCGGCTCATCGCCTTCATCATTACTTTCAGGTTCATCGTCAGGCGTTTCGGGTTCAATCGGTTCCAACCACGAGAAACTTTCTATCTCTCGCGTCGACAAGCGTTTGCCTTTCGCCTTATAGCTCTTTATGCCGATAAACTCTTCCACGTTGATTTCATCGTCGGGGAAACTGTTGCCGGCCTCGCTCACCTTGTAACTGATCAGCAGACGCGGAATGATGTCGGTTGACATATCGAGATATTTGGCGTTTTCATTCTCGCCGATAAACGAAATGCGCTGGTTGAGTTTGGTCTCGTTTTCGATGCAGAAACGCTTGAGATACATCTTCTGCGTTTCGCCTTCAATGTAAACGACGGAGAAGATTTCTTCGGGGTCGAACTTGCGGATGTCAATCAAGTCGTCGTCGAAATGCGTGCTGAGGTCGAAGCCGCAAAGCTTGAAATCGCCGTTGGCGCAAATCTGCAAAATGCGGTCATCGCCTTCAAAGGCGCCAATGTATTTGCCGCGCTTGTCGGCATTGAGGCGGCGCACCGTGTCATCATACCAAATGTCGCGTGCCGTCAAGGTCGAGACACCGTCTTCGCGCTTCGAAATCTCCTTGATGCCGTATTTGGTGAGCAGGTTGCCACGGCTTCCCCTACCCTTCACGGCCAAGTCAGCGAAACTATAATCTGTGACTTTGGTTTTCTGATTCATCAGCTTAATGACCACCTTGATGACTTCCGCCTCGCCATTCGGATTGGCCGAGAAATACATCACCTTTGAGTTCGGTTTGCCTTGGGTGAGGTCGTATTCCTTATCGCGTGTGACCCCAGTTACCGAGAAACGTTTCACGAAATACGGACCGCTCTTGCCGTCACGATACACCGCGTTGTAGGTCATTCGGTCATCGTTTTTGCGGAACACGCCGACATGAATCAGTTTTTGACCCACAAACAACTTGGGCTGCAATTTCGTGACAAGGTAAGTGCCGTT
>JAGHSL010000275.1 GCA_018065885.1 Candidatus Limimorpha equi | reverse complement strand
TGGAGAGACGCTCGCCGAACAAAGCGTGGTGACGCTTGCTGTAAATCACTTCGCGCTGCGAATTCATCACGTCGTCGTATTCCAGCAAATGCTTACGCACGCCGAAGTGGTTTTCTTCCACTTTCTTCTGCGCTTTTTCAATCTGCTTGGTAATCATCGGGTGCTGGATGACTTCGCCTTCCTGCAAACCCATTCTGTCCATGATGCCGGCAATGCGTTCCGAACCGAACATACGCATCAGGTTGTCTTCCAAGGAGACGAAGAATTGTGAGCTGCCAGGGTCGCCTTGACGGCCTGAACGGCCACGCAACTGACGGTCGACGCGGCGCGATTCGTGACGCTCGGTGCCGATGATGGCCAGACCGCCGGCTTCTTTTACGCCTGGTCCCAACTTGATGTCGGTACCACGGCCAGCCATGTTGGTCGCAATGGTGACCACGCCAGCCTGACCGGCATCCTTGACGATTTGTGCTTCCTTGAAGTGCAGTTTTGCATTTAAGACGTTATGCTGTATGCCTCTGCGGGTCAGAAGTTTGCTGAGCAATTCGGAGATTTCGACGGAGGTCGTGCCTACCAATACAGGACGGCCTTCGCCCACCAAACGCTCGATTTCGTTGATGACGGCGTTGTATTTCTCACGCTTCGTCTTGTAAATCATGTCTTCCTCATCGAGACGGGCGATGGGGCGGTTGGTCGGGATGACCACCACATCCAGTTTGTAGATGTCCCAAAATTCGCCTGCTTCGGTTTCGGCGGTACCGGTCATGCCTGCCAGTTTGTGGTACATGCGGAAATAGTTCTGCAAGGTGATGGTGGCGTAGGTCTGCGTGGCGGCTTCCACTTCCACGTTTTCCTTGGCTTCGACGGCCTGATGCAGACCATCCGACCAGCGGCGGCCTTCCATGATGCGGCCCGTCTGTTCGTCGACGATTTTCACCTTGTTGTCGATGATGACGTAATCAACATCCTTTTCAAATAAGGTGTAGGCTTTCAGCAACTGACGCACGGTGTGCAGACGCTCCGATTTTTCGGAGAAGTTGCGCATCAGTTCGGCCTTGCGCAACACCTTTTCGTCGTTGGTGAGGTTTTCCTTTTCCATTTCGGCGATTTCGGCACCCACATCAGGCAGGATGAAGAAATCAGGTGTCTTGTAGGCGGCAGTCAGTTTGTCGATGCCTTTATCGGTGAGGTCGACGGTATTGAGTTTTTCATCGATGACGAAATACAATTCATCATCAATGATGTGCATGTTCTCGTTGTGATTCTGCATGTAGAAACCTTCGGTCTTCTGCAACAGACTACGCATACCCTCTTCGCTGAGGAACTTGATGAGGGCGTTGTTTTTAGGCAGACCGCGATAGGCGCGGAACAACTGGTCGGCGCCGTGGCGCTTTTCCTCTTCGGTGGCTGCCGGATTGGTGAGTATCTTTTTGGCTTCGGCCAGAATGATGGTCACGAAGCGTTTCTGTTCTTCGTAAAGGCTGACAACGTCGGGTTTCAGCTGGTCGAATTCCTGCTGGTCGCCGCGTGGGGTAGGACCTGAAATGATAAGCGGGGTACGGGCATCGTCAATCAGCACGGAGTCGACCTCGTCGACGATGGCATAGTGGTGCTTGCGCTGCACGAGTTCGTTAGGGTCGCCTGTCATGTTGTCACGCAGGTAGTCGAAACCGAATTCGTTGTTGGTGCCGTAGGTGATGTCGGCCAGATAAGCTCTGCGGCGGGCTGCCGAGTTTGGCTGGTGCTTGTCGATGCAGTCGACGGTGAGACCTAAAAACTCATACATGGCGCCCATCCATTCCGAGTCACGCTTGGCAAGGTAATCGTTGACGGTAACGACGTGTACGCCTTTGCCGGCCAATGCGTTAAGGTAGACGGGCAGGGTGGCCACGAGGGTCTTGCCTTCACCGGTTGCCATTTCGGCAATCTTGCCTTGGTGCAGCACGATGCCGCCGATAAGTTGCACGTTGTAGTGGACCATATCCCATGTGACGGTGTTGCCGCCGGCAGTCCAGCTGTTCTTGAAATAAGCCTTGTCGCCTTCGATGGTGACGTGGTCGTATTTGGCGGCCAAATCGCGGTCGAGGTCGGTGGCGGTCACTTCAACGGTTTCGTGTTCGCAGAAATATTTGGCGGCGGCCTTCACCACTGAGAATGCCTGTGGCTGAATCTCGTTGAGGGCTTCCTCGATGAGTTCAAGTTCCTTTTTCTCCAACTTGTCGATTTGGGAATAAATCTTCTCTTTTTCATCGGGTTCCATGTCGTAGTTGGACTCGGCCTTAGCCTTGAGTCCGTTGATTTCCTCGACGACGGAAGCGGTCTTCTGCTTGATGTATTCCTTAAATTCGACAGTTTTGTGGCGCAGTGCGTCAATATCGAGTTTTACGATTTCTTCGTAAGCCTTGAGTGTTTTCTGAAGGATTGGCTCCAATGCCTTGTTGTCGCGGGTGGCCTTGTCGCCGAATAGCTTTTTTAAAAATCCCATGGTGTTCTGTTTGTTAAGTTGGTGGCGCTGCCTTGCGCCGCGGATTCGTCCGTACAAATTTGGTGCAAAAATAGGTAAAATTCCTTGAACTGACAAAATAACAGACAAAAAGGCAGAAATGTTTTGCTAATTCATATCGAAAAAGCCCTGACCAATTCGGCCAAGGCTTTTCACGTAATATAAATTTCCCCTTTTCGGAATCGCTTCTGCGAAGCGAGAAATCCGTCAAAAATCTCTTTCAAAAATCCATTGAAAAATCCTTTTCTATTTTTGATTGATTTTGAATCCAATTTTTGAATGATTTCTGGGCGAAGCCCATCCCGTTATCTTTTTATTCTACTATTTCTTTTCCTTTTCGGAATCGCTTCTGCGAAGCGAGAAATTTCTTTCTCTTAATTGTATCACAAAACTTTCAAAACCATAGCAAAACTTTATTCAAGGTAAGGAAGCGGCCAACCGGCACGCTTCCAACGGCGGTCCGGTTGGGCGCCGTTTCAACCCATGAAAAACAGGTTTTGGAAATGTTTTGAAGGTTTTGTGACATAGCCATTATAATTGCGTGTTTATTATCTGTTCAACTTTAATTCATTTGGTTTCCGAGACTGCGAGGTCTCGAGGTC
>JAGHSL010000422.1 GCA_018065885.1 Candidatus Limimorpha equi | reverse complement strand
CTGATTGCCACTCCTTTCATGATGTCGTCGCTGACGCTCAACAACCAGCTCCGATTGCAAGGCAATGCCCGTTTCGCCATGATTGGCATTGCCTCGGGTGCCATCCTCAACATCATTTTGGACCCGATTTTCATTTTCACTTTTGGCATGGGCGTCAGCGGAGCCTCGTTTGCCACTGCCATCAGTCAGGTTTTCGGCTGGTGCATGCTGCTTTGGGGCACCACGCGCGAAGGCAATGTCCATATCCGTTTCAAGAACTTCACGCCTACGCTGAAACTCTACCGTCAAATCATAAAAGGCGGCCTTCCTTCCCTGATGCGGCAAGCCTTGTCGGTTGTTGCAACAATCAGCCTCAACCGCATGGCCGTACATTATGCCATCCCAGGTGAAGAAGCCTCGGTGGTGGCTGCATTCTCCATTGTGACGCGCATCATGATGATTTGCTATTCCGTCGTGCTTGGCTTCGGTCAAGGATTCCAACCGGTTTGCGGATTCAACTACGGTGCAAAACTGTATGGCCGCGTCAAGGAAAGCTATCTGTTTTGCATCAACTTGTCGTTGGTGCTGCTGATTATCATGGGCACTTTAGGTTTCGTCTTTTCGCCCGAAATCATCTCTATTTTCCGCAGCGAAGATCCGAAACTGCTCGTTGTAGGCACCCACGCCATGCGCTGGCAGTGCGTCGCATTTCCATTGATGGGACTTTGCACCATGACCAACATGCTTTTCCAAAACATAGGCTACACATGGCAAGCCACCCTGCTCTCGATGTGCCGCCAAGGCATCTGCTTCCTGCCCGCCGTCTTCATTGCACCTTTGATTTGGGGACTCACCGGATTAGAAGCCGCACAAGCCATCGCCGACCTGATGTCGTTCATCATTGCGCTGCCGTTTGCCATTAACATTTGTAAGGAATTGACACGATTAGAGGCGGGGAAAGTGAGGTAACTTTATTGTAATGTTCTCCCGCAGATTACGCTGACCTCCGCAGATTTTTGCAAGTAGATTTCGAAAGTAACTCAATCATAAATTCATACGGATTGACCGGCACATGAATGAAATTTATTTGAAAACATCACAAGGCGGGACAAAACTTACAGCACCATTTCCTTAAATCCGAAAACAACCGACAAACCTTTTTCAGCGAAATAACGCTTCACTTTTTCGGTGTCCCATTCGGTGACAGCCATGAAAAAGTCGCCGCCCCATGCGCCTAATGATTTGATTGTGCCTTCAAAATCAGGGAAATGCTGCTGCAAAGGTTCACGGCCAATGCAATGGGAAATGATGTTTTCGTGTTCGTGCAAAAGACGACAGAAATCATCAAACGAAGCATTGGAAACCAATGATTTTGTGATTCCGGAAACTTCATCTATTTCCTTTTCAAAACTCATCTGCCGCATCCTTTCCTTGAAATTGCCGACTTCCTTTGAAGAACTCTGTTTCTGACCTTGATAAACAAAGAAAAGCCTATCGGAAAACGCTGGTGAGAATTTCACGGATTTAACTTGCGGATTCCCATCAACCAATTGATAAAGAATAGGTTGCTCAGCCGTTGCGCAAGCAATATCGTAACCCGAACCGCCAAAAGTCATGCGCAGCAATTCGTAAGGATTCACATTCGCCCAACGCGAAAGACTGGCAATCAGCGTAGAACTGCTGCCCAAGCCCCATTCGGAATTGAAACCTAATCGGGTGACGAATTCCAAGCCGCCCTTTGAAAAAACATTAGGATTCAGTTGCCTGACAGCCAGCAAAATGCTCGAAAGCTTTTCGGCCTTTGCCTTGTCATCAGCGGAAATAACTTGTAAGGTTTCACGATTTAATTCGGTCGAAAACCACACGCCATCAGGTCTGAAAGCAGTCCATTTCAGCAAGTTTTCATCTCCATCAAGCGGTTTCACTTCTAAACTTTGGCCAAATTTCAACGGCAAAGCCAATGACAATGCGCCACGCAAGACGAGATACTCGCCTGTCAGAAGAAACTTGCCGTTGGAATGAAACGATGACATTATTTTAAATTAGTTGGTGATGGTTGAATCGTTTGAAGTTTAATCGTTTAATTGAAGAAAGTCTTAATGCGGAAAATGATTATAACTTTTTGAACGATTTTTAATCAATTTTGAACTTTTTCTACCACATAGCCAAATTATTACCTTCTCAGCGAATCCAAATATTTTTCCACTGCTGCGTACGAAACGGTCTGGTCCTTGAAGAACTCACGCGCCTTGCGCTTTTCATCATCGGTGGCCTGCAACTGATTGAGAATGTTGTTCAAGTGCATTTTCATGTGGCCTGCCTGAATGCCTTTGGTAGTCAAGGAACGGACGGCCGAGAAATTGTTTGCCATGCCCATTGTGGCGGCAATCATCATCAGTTCGGGGGCCGTAGGATTGCCCAAAAGTTCCAGGGTCTTTTTCGCCAAAGGATGCAGGCTCGTCAAGCCGCCGACTGTGCCCAATGCCATCGGAACTTCCAATTCAAAGCGGAAGACATTGTTTTCAATCGTGACCGAAGAAAGGCTTTCGTAACGGCCATTACACGAAGCGAAAGTGTGGCCTGCCGCCTCGACAGCGCGGAAATCGTTGCCCGTTGCAATCACCACGGCATCAATGCCATTGTAAATGCCTTTGTTGTGCGTTGTAGCGCGATAAGGGTCAATATGCGCAATGTCGACAGCCTTCTTGAATTTGCGGGCATATTCGGCTCCCGACAAATGTTCATCGATGCCATCGAGTTGATTCACATCACATTCCACCCAAACCTTAACTCGGCAGTCAGGCGTGTTGTTCGACAAAATGGTCATAATGATTTCCACCTTGCGTTCCGCTTCGGGAATGTCGTTTTGCTCAGCAAAGAAATCCTGCAAACTGTGGCCAAACTGCTCCAAGACAGAATTGATGAAATTGGCGCCCATGGCATCGCCCGTATTGAATTCGGCGCGAATCTGATAATAATCCTCAATCTGGTCAGAGAAATCAATCAGATTGAGGCTCAAAATGCCGCCGCCGCGCTTAACCATTTTCTCGGTCATGGCGGCAGTGTCATTCAAAAGGCGTTCCTTAATGGCAGGAAACAAAGCCTGCAATTTCGCTTTGTCGCCACTCCAGCCGAAATGCACCTGGCCCACTTTGCGGACATCAATCACTTCGGCATGGAAACCTCCCCTTTCGCCCCAAAACTTAGCTGCCGCCGAGGCCGCAGCCACGACGGAGCTTTCTTCGATGACCATAGGGACAATGTAGTTTTTCCCATTGATCATCACATTGGGCGAAATGCCGTAGGGAATAAAGAAATTGGTAATCGTGTTCTCGCTGAACTCATCGAAAAGCTGCTGTTGCTTCGAGTCGGAGTGCCAGTAGCTTTTCAACAAGGAAACCACCTCGCCCGGATTCTCGAAGTAATTGGCTATCAGCTTTAACTTCTCCTCCTTGAGCAGTTTAGAAAATCCTTTTTTTATGCGTTCACGCGATGCCATTTACCATTCTTCCTCTTCGATAGTTTGTTCAGGCTGGATTTTTTCTTCCAATTGTGTGCCCCAATCTTCGGCAAAGGCTGCAATCTGTTCGAGATAACTGTCCCAAACTGGCTGATATTGTGAATCTTCCTTGTTCATCCATTCTTCGCACGGATGACTCGACTGGGTCTTCTGCATGAAATCGGTAATGGTGTAACGGATACGGCCATCACGGATTTCGATGGTAAAACGGTAGGTAATCCAAGGCCACTTCGACTTGACTTCATCGCCATTGTCGAGTTGCATTCTGTGCTGACCTTTGAAAACCTTCACATCGGTCTGCTGCAACACGTTAGCGGCATTTTTATAATACGAATTGAGGAAGTTGGAATAGATGCGGTTGTGAACTTCTTCGTTGGTTCCCTGGGTCTGAATGACTTTCTGGAAACTGATTTTCTGCGTCTTAGGATCGATTGGCAGATTGGTTTGGGCAAACATTACCGTTGAAAAGAAAACGGCAACCAAAAGAAAAACTACTTTTTTCATTTCAATTCAATTTGATGACAAAATTAGGAATAATTACGTTTGTTTGATAAATACGGGGGTAGAAATTACAAATATCAGACCAAACTCACATTCTCACGACAAAAGATGTGGTATCGCTAAC
>JAGHSL010000236.1 GCA_018065885.1 Candidatus Limimorpha equi | reverse complement strand
TCCTTAAACAGCCACACGATTTCTTTCCAAAGGATGACGCAGGTGCTTAAAACCGTTGCCACGTGAACCATGATTTCGAAATCCATAGCACCTTCGCCATCAATGCCAAACAGGTATTGGCCGATGGTCAAATGACCGCTGCTGCTCACTGGCAAATATTCCGTAAGGCCTTGAACAAGACCTAAAATCAATGCTTGAAACCAACTCATAATCAGAGAAATTTATAATTCAAAGATTTAATATTTAAAGATTTGACTTTTTTGACTTTTAGACAATTTGACTTTTGGTTTTTTTAGACGGCCTTTTTTAAGGCCGTCATTCCCGCGTAGGCGGGAATCTCATTTTATCCTTTTAAACTTGATTTAGCCCATTGTCGATATGAGTATCCCCTCACTTACGTTTCCAGAAAATGGCAACGATTTCGACGACAAAACCGGCCAAAACCAAGATAGGTGCCAAAGTAATGTGTTGGAAATCGAACATTTTTTCATTGAAGACATCGGGGTCGTCGGAGCCGCCGCCAATCATCAGGATGAAACCCAAAACGATGAGGGCGAGACCTATCAACACGATGATGTAATTCTGTTTTCCGAAAGGCATAACCTTCTGGTTATCTTCACCTTCTGCGGTCACTTTTTTATTTGTTTCCTGTGCCATAACTCAAAATTTGTGCAAAGATATGAATTTTTCTACGCATACAACTTGTCAATGTGCGCATTTAAGTATTTCCGCAAGGCCGTGGCTGTGGAAATGCTTGCCAAAATGATGCCGATGATGATGATGCCGACATAAATGCAAACCGTGATTTCGGGGCTTTGAATCAAGGCCAATTCAGGAATATGCTTGTTGAGCCAATACATCATTATAATCAACAGAATATCAGCCAAAATCGCACCGAAAAAACCTTGCGAAACACCCGTCTTGACAAAAGGTTTGCGGATAAACGCCTCGGTTGCACCCACTAACTGCATACTGCGCACCAAGAAACGTTTTGAATAAATGGAAAGACGTATCGTATTGCGAATCAACGAGATGGCAATAATGAGCAAGATGATGCTTGCCACTATCAAAGCCATGCCGATGCGTTTGACATTCTGATTGATGACCTCGACAAGTGATTTCTGATAATAGACTTCCTTAACATTTTCATTCTCAAGCAGATGCGATTCGATTACCGCCAGACTGTCGACGTTAGCATAATCCGCATTGAAGCGCACATCGATGGAAGGGAGCAGTGGATTTTCCTCATTGCCAAGCCATTGCAGGAAATCCTCGCCCAAATCTTCGCTCAAGCGCCTGATGGCTTCGTCCTTGGTAATGTATTCCGTCGACTTCACGGCGGGCATGGCATCAAGTTCCTTTTGCAGATACAAAATGTTGGCTTCCTTCACGTTGCTGTTCATCACGATTTCGAAACCGATGTTTTCCTTGATATGGTTGGAGAGTTTCTGAGCATGCATCATCAGCAAGGCGAACACACCTAACAGAAACAAAACCAGCATTATACTCATCAACGACATGGCGTAGGAGCCAGCCACACGACGTTTATTTGACCTTCTTTCCGACATTTTCATAGTTTTAAAACGCAAAAATACTACAATTATTCCTAAATTTGCGCCATGTTTCGCAAATTGAGATTTAGAATCATCATTGGCTGTCTGCTGTCGGTGCTTTTGTTGCAACGCTGCGCCAATGTCGTGGCACCAACAGGAGGCCCGAAAGACGAATTGCCGCCCGTTGTAGTTGAAACTACACCCGAAAACCATTCCGTCAACTTCAACAGCAAAAGAATCGATATTACTTTCGATGAGTACATTACGTTGGAAAACGCCAAGCAAAAAGTGATTTTTTCCCCGCTTTTGGATGAAAAAGCCGACATCAAGCTGAAAGACCAGACGGTCGTCATCAAAATCAACGAAACCCTGAAAACTAACACGACTTACACCATCAATTTCGGCGATGCCATTAAAGACCTGCACGAAGGCAATGTGTTCCAGGATTATGTTTTCAGCTTTTCGACTGGCGAGGTGCTTGACACGCTTTCCATTGCTGGAAGATTGCTTTCAGCCGATGAAAAAAAGCCTATCGAAGATGCATTTGTTACATTGTATTATGGTGATTCAGATGGACTTGACACGCTTCCATTGACGCGAAAACCTGATTTCGTCGGCAAAGTCGACAAAGAGGGTTATTTCAACATTTCTGGATTGGCGGACAAGAAATATTTCGTTTTCGCCATCAAGGATGTCAACTCCAACTATTATTTCGATTTGCCCAACGAACAAGTCGCTTTTCTCGACACGCTGGTTTCTCCGGTTCCGTTCAAACCATTGCCGAAACATAATGCCGACTCCACCATGAAACAAAACGCTGACACGCTTCAGCAACTTTCCGTACTTCCCGATTCTACTGAAAGTGTTATCTTTGACACCATTAGTGGAAAAACATTCGACCTGAAGGCAAGAGACCTTACCCTTTACATGTTTACCGAAAAAGACACCACACAAACGCTTTTAGAGAAAAAGCTTGTTGAAAACGGTCTTCTGCGTTTTGCGTTCCGTCAACCAGCTGAAAACGTGATGATTGAAACGACCGAAATTTTACCTGATTCTTTCAATATCGTCAAGGTGCATTCTGCCGATTTCGACACCATCAGCTGGTACTTCACGCCCAAGGTCAAAGACAGCCTTTGGGTGCAAATAAAATACGACACGCTCATCAACGATTCAACGCTTTATAACCTGGTTTTCAAAGAGAAAAAAGGTCAAAAAGCTGAAAACCTGAAAATCAGCGACAACCTTGTCAACAACAGCATCATGCCCGATACTGTCCTGACTTTGGCTTTCGGCGAGCCTTTGCTTGATTTCCAGCTTCCCGATTCGGTGCTTTTCATTGCCGACAAAGACACTTTGAATGAAAAACCTATATTTGAAAAAGCCGATGAATTCGGCTTCCGCTACAAACTGAAAAACACTTTGGAAGCTGATAAGGAATACAGCATTGCCATTCCCGATTCGGTGCTTTTCAGTATCAGGCAACGCACCAATGCAGCTCTCAACCTCAAGTTTCATCTCGCCAAGGAAGATGAATATGGGAACATTTTCATTACCATTGTGCCTCCCGACAATGTGCCGCAAGTTATCGTTCAGCTACTCAACGACAAAAATAAAATAGTTGACACACAAATAATTACTGAGAAACAAGAAGTGGAATTCTGGTATCTTGCCCCGGGCAAATACAAGCTGAAGGCCATTCTCGATGCCGATGCCAACGGCAAATGGAGCACGGGCAATTTCCATCGCCATTTCCTGCCCGAAACCATCATCGACTACAAGGACGAACTCGACCTGAAGGCCGGATGGGACATTGACCTGAAAGACGAATGGAATCTATAAGATACTGTATAAAATCCAATTGAGCATTTTGTAATAGGTATTCTTGGTGCATCCCGATGGGAGGCCAAACAGTGAAGTTGTGGTTTTTTACAGAGCGTAAATCTCTATGTAATTGGACTTTACATGCCGCATGTATGGAAGTTCGGCAAAATAAAACAGCTTCTAAGATTGACTTCCAAATTTTCAATTCATCATCGCAAAAACCTCAGACAATATCATTTTTTCCGTACCTTTGCACGCAATAGGATTTATCCGGTTTTACGTCTTTGAATTATGATTACATTAAAATTCAAACCTTTGCTTTCTTCCATCACGAAGAAACTGATTATGGCCATCACGGGTGCGTGTTTCGTGCTTTTCCTGGCTTTCCACGGAACAATGAATTTTGTTTCCATCCTGTCACCAGAAGCTTACGATGGTATCTGTAACTTCCTGGGCGCCAATTGGTATGCTGTCGTTGCAACATTGGGTCTTGCAGGATTAGCTGGATTGCACATCCTTTTTGGCGTCATTTTGAGTCTTGAAAATTTCATTGCGCGTGGCTTTGTCCGCTACCGCAAGACAGAGAGGCCGAAAGGTGTGGAATGGTCGTCAAGAAACATGCTCGTCTTAGGCGTTTTGATTTTGTTAGGTTTGGCCTTGCACCTATTCGATTTCTGGTATAAGATGCAGTTCGCCGAACTTGTTGGCCGTGAACCGATTAATGGCATCGAACAGATTCAATTTCTCTTTTCGCACAACTATTTCAGCATTTGTTATCTGGCTTGGTTTGTTGTGCTTTGGCTTCACCTTTCGCATGGCGTTTGGAGCATGTTGCAGTCGGTGGGCTGGAACAGCGAGCATTGGAAAAAAGCATGGCAAGTCATTGGTTATGTGGTGGCTACGCTCATTGTCCTGCTGTTTGTTTCGGTAGTAATTTATTACTGGTTAATCAATCCTTTTAAGTGTTAAGGCTATGGACGAAAAACTTCAATCAAGAATCCCTGAAGGCCCATTGGCCGAAAAATGGACGAATTACAAGGCTTCCCAAAAACTGGTGAATCCTGCCAACAAGCGCAAACTCGACATCATTGTAGTCGGTACAGGCTTAGCTGGTGCTTCGGCAGCAGCAAGTCTGGGCGAGCTGGGTTTCAACGTCAAGATTTTCTGCATACAGGACAGCCCGCGCCGTGCGCATAGCATTGCGGCTCAAGGCGGTATCAATGCGGCGAAAAACTATCCGAATGACGGAGACAGCATCCAGCGTCTTTTCGTTG
>JAGHSL010000018.1 GCA_018065885.1 Candidatus Limimorpha equi | reverse complement strand
GCCACCAATGCCGTTCAGATTGCGCAATATGTCATCCGTCAATTTTTCAAGAAATGAAGATTTTCAACGACATAAACGATATTAAAAACATTCCTAACGCAGTTGTCACCATCGGCACTTTCGATGGCGTTCATCTTGGACATCAGGCCATATTCAAAAGAATGAAGGAATTGGCTCATTCCGTTGATGGACAGACGGTTGTCGTTACATTTTATCCACATCCGCGTTTGGTGCTGAACATCGACACATCCAACCTGCGTTTCATCTGCACCCAAGAAGAAAAATTACAGAAATTTGAAGATTTCGGCATTGATAACGTACTGATTATCAATTTTACAAAGGAGTTTTCGCGCACCCCGTCCGAAACTTTCATTAAAGATTACATCATCGCACCTATCAAGCCCGCCATTTTGGTTGTTGGCTACGACCATCATTTCGGCAAAAACCGCATGGGCGATTTCAACATACTTTCCGATTTTGCCAAAAAGTATAATTTCAAAGTCGAACGTATTGAAGCACAAGATGTTGAGCATATTGCCGTCAGTTCCACGAAAATCCGTCACGCCCTTTCGGAAGGCAACGTGAAAAGTGCAAACCGGCTTTTGGGCTACACCTATTCCGTCAAAGGCGAAGTGGTACGCGGCAACATGATTGGACGCACGATAGGCTTCCCCACCGCCAACCTCGAGCTGCCAAAAGAGTATAGACTCATCAACAATGCGGGCGTTTATGCCTGTCTTGTCGATTTGGAAGGCAAGGAATACAAGGCCATGGCCAACATCGGACACCGCCCCACCATTGGCGACCGCGCCAAAGATGATTTCATCATCGAGGTGAATATATTCGATTTCAATGCCGACATCTACGGCAAGCAAATCCGCGTGCGCTTCATCGACCGCATCCGTTCTGAAGTGAAATTCGACGGTTTAGAGGAACTGAAAGCCCAATTGAACCGCGACAAGGATTCGGCAATGAAAATTTTGAAAATGAAGCAATGATGACGGATTCAAAATTTAAAGATTCAAGATTTAAAGATTTAAGATTTAAGGATTTGAGTCTGTGATTATTAAGAATATGCGGAACAGCTGATTTTAACGTTCTGCATTTTTTTGTGTTTGTGAAATTCGCCGAATCCGATTGTGTCTTTATATTTCTGGATAAATGGTTGCAACTTGCTGGAAAATATATAATTTTGCAACCGAATAGAAAACTAACGATGAGTAAGTACCAAATTCCATATACCAACGCATGTATCCGAGCTTTTGGAAGACGTTTCAAAATGACGACAAAAGATGCTTTCCAATATCTTTATCGTTTCAAGGGAATCGCTTTTCTCGTCGAATTTTATGAAATAGAGCACTTGCAATCTATCGAGGATGCCGTTGACGACCTTGTGGTGTGTTGCCAAAACAATGGAGGATATTTGGCATGATTTTGTATCACGGAACAAATATGGATTTCCGCGAACTGAACAATCAGTATTTCTTTGGAACGGAGAAGTCAATTAAACTCTTGAAAAGAATATGAGCGACAAACAAATTCAGGAATATCTGTTAAACAGAATCATAGACCAGCTTACAGGATTCCTCATCGAAGACCATAATCTTGAATTGGAAGAAGCCCTGAATGTGGTTTACAATTCAAAAGTCTACCTTCTTTTGCAAATCAAGGATGCCGATTTGGTGTCGCAAAGTCCTGCAT
>JAGHSL010000175.1 GCA_018065885.1 Candidatus Limimorpha equi | reverse complement strand
ATTCGCCGTCCTGCGAAATGCCAATGCCGATTTGTACGTTCAAGGTGCCCGCCGTCGCTTCCAGGCAATGATTGAACTGAAAGTTGATGAAATCGTATTTTTCCAATTCCACAATTGGCGTGATGAGCCGCGTTGTGCCGACAAAATTGTAATCGGGCGACATCTGCATTTCGCGTGCCTTGCCGCCGGCATTGACGGTGTTTGAGATATACCAGACCGCCCAATTGTCGCCTTTCACATCCCAGCCTTCCTCAAGCCAAGGGTTGAAAAAGCCCTCGCACAACACCACATCACCCCGTTGCGCAAACAACGGCACAAAGGCAAACAATGCGATGATGATGAGCAATCGGCTTTTCATAGAGGGCAAAAATACGAGAAAAACTTTCATCGTTACACAAACGAATGAAAAATGTGATGTTTTTCCGTGCAAAATATCACAAATTACCTACTTTTAAGGAATGTATTCCGAAAAAGTTGCTATATTTTTGGAATGTATTCCTGAAAAGTTGTATTTTTATTGTCAAATGTTGGAAGCCAAGCTGATGCCTTTTGGAAAAAAATCTTGAAAAAAATCATTTTTTTCTTGCGGAAAAGAATTTTTCCTATATTTGCTGCTGTAAAATTCAGCGTATGAAACGCGCATTTGGCATATTGCTCCGTTTCGTTTCCAGTTTGCTAAAGAGGTTGGAAAGCAATTTGAAATGCGTTTTCCTTGAATTTACCCCCCCGTATATTATTGATAATCAATTACTTATCAATTGATTATGGTAATAACTTCTTCGATAAGGTTTTTGACAGTAACAATTTGCCGGAAATGTGTAATTTCTGGCAGAATGGCAAAAACAGGTTCATCATCTGATGTCCCTCGCAATTATGCGTCTGCCGTTTGCGGGGGAAGGTTCCGAACTTAGGCGGTGAGGATAACTCACTGCAGCTTGCTGTAGATGGCCGCAAGCGTTGCGGACGCAATAATACACCGCTGGCGGGCGTGATAACGCAGTATATGTTTTACATTAAAATTGAAAGCAATATGAAAAATTTGAAATATATCATGGCAACGCTTATGGTTGCTTTGATTGTTGCAATCGTTTGTGTGGCTTGCAACAAGGATAAGGAAACACCTGTCCAAGAAGCCAACAACAATTCTGAGAACGAACCTAACACCGAAGTGGTGGAGAGGAAGCCATTTGCAACGAGGAATCTGAAAACAGGTGAAGTAACATACACTTATGATCTTGAAGAATATCAGGTTTTGTTTGATGAAATTATGGGAGTTAAGGATGAAGATAGTCCTTATATCGTAGAATCTATAGAAATAATTGACGAATTATCAAAAAGTGAAATATCTGATTTGGCTCTTATGTGTTCCATCATTGATTGTAACAAGGAATGCTCTTATGTCTCTTGGCTGAGTAAAGATTTTTTCGACATTATTAATGATGAAAACAATTCTTACTATTATTATAAAGAAGAAGTTCTTGATGGTGAGTTTGAGTTCCTTAATTATTCTAAAACAGGCACTTACCTAATTTCTGTTGAAGGGAATCATTACACAGCAGAATTGTGGAATGAAATTTCAAAAAGTAATAAACCTCCTAAGCAAAGACAAGTTTCATGTGATAAAGAGGATTGTCAATTGAGAACTTGCGAGCCTCATGATTTTGGAGAAGATGGTTGGGGATGTGATGATTGTGTTCCAAGTGGTCCTAACACACATTGTATAACACATATAGCTCCCGATGATTTTTGGTGGAGAGTTATTAAATTAGTTTTCGGTGGAGGTTTGCCGCCTGTTGTTATAAAATAATTAATAATGAAAAGACTCTGTATCATCTTGTTAGCATTAGCATTGCTTCCGTCTTGTGGGAAGCTTGGAAAAGGAATCGAATACGTGAAACTGGCTTCGCAAGCCACAAAAGACACGAAATGGTTGAACTTTGAAATCCAACAGAACGATTATTTGGATGGGGAACTTAAGCGGCAATATTCCTATTTCGTCACCTGCCATTACAATGGCGACAGTTCCTTTTATGCCATTGATGATACCATGAAAATGGAAACCACAATGGTGGACGCCAATCGGTTGCTCGTCGTTGACAGGATGAACAACGAATTAGTTCTTTTTACTCCGCAAGAAAAAGATGACAATTGGTATAGTCAATTCAAATTTGAAAATGATTTGAAATTGGAATATATCAGTTTGTATACCTTGCAGTTCCCTAATGACATAAGGCCTTGGCTAATGCCTGAACCTGAACAGATAATTGATACCGTCGTGCGGGGATGCCCTTGCAAGAAAATTGTTGCCAAACATCATACTTCATACATGCAGAATGAGGAGACTGAAGAATGGGACATTCCTGTTTTCGATAGGAGCATGACTTGGATTAATTGCAATACCAACCAGATTGATAGTGTTTATGCCTATAATGCGACGGAAAATGGATTCCAAAAATCGTACAAATTAGTGCTGAAAGATATCAACAACGAAAACAGACGGCAGCATTTCGATTCCGTTTTTAATTTTGACAATCCGCAATACGCCAATTATTCAAGACATACAGAGTCTTTTCCTCCATTTAGCCGTTTAGGTACGCATACAGAAGACTTTAACGACACGATTCTTAGTTTTCCGATAGTCAGTCTCAATGGCGACACCACAAGCCTTGCCGATGCCGAAGGCTGGTTGCTTTTGGATTTGTGGCAATTTGGTTGCGATGGCTGTTACGAAGGTTTTGAGCAAATCATGAACGAGAAAGATTCGTTGGGCTATCGCGTATTGGAAAATGACGGCATAAGAATTTTAGCCGCCAATGCCAAATCTGACAATTTTGAATTGATAGGAAAAGTGGCTGAAAAATTCGATGCTGATGACATTTTGTATTCTGCTAAAGGGCTTGCCACTAAGGTAAGTCTGATAAATCATGCTTATCCGTCGTGTTATCTCATTTCTCCTAAAAAAGAGGTCGTATGGCGTGCCAATCATTGTGGCGACTACAGCGAACTTCTGAAAGCTAAGGTTGATTATGAGAAGCAACATCAAAAAGAGTAAAAAAATGAAACAATCGATAATCAGTATTTTGCTCCTTTTTGCAATTGGCTTTCAGGCCAAAGCGCAAGAAGCAGCAAGTCCGAAAATCGTGTTTGAAGAAACCGTTTTCGACTTTGATACCATTGTCCAAAACGGCGATGGGACACATGTATTCCATTTCAGTAACCAAGGTACGGTTCCATTGGTCATAAGTTCGGCTTTCTCTTCGTGTGGCTGTGTGGTTCCGGAATGGCCGAAAGAGCCTATCTCGCCGAATGGCCAAGGCGAAATCAAAGTGAAGTACAACACCAGCAAAACAGGACATTTCACTAAGGTCATTGTGGTGAAGTCAAATGACTCGGCTTCGCCGAAAACCATTCTGCGAATTAATGGCGTGGTAATTGAGCCGCCCAAAGAAAAACAGAAATGATTTTTCTTCATCCAGCGCCAGCCGAAAGGCTGGCGTTGCTGTTTTATTAGGAAGATGTATTTTCAAAACCATTTGCCAAAAATTGTGTACTTTTGCCTCATAAAGCACAAAAATCATGGCAGCAAAAGAGAAAACAGCGTTTTTTTGCAAGGAATGTGGCAACGAATCGCCCAAATGGTTCGGCAAATGTCCGGCCTGCGGCGCATGGAACA
>JAGHSL010000259.1 GCA_018065885.1 Candidatus Limimorpha equi | reverse complement strand
AGGCCAAAAACAAAAAAGGCGCGACCTAACAAGTTAAATCGACGCCAATTTAAAAGATGCGGTTCAGCGTTGTAAGCGGGATTCTGTTCCCCTTTCGGGGCGACTGTCATTTCTCTAGGCCAACAGTCACCCGTTGGCTCAAGCGACCTACCCTAAGACTCGGGCGAGCGACCCTCCCGGCTTCCTGAGAAGCCATCGTCTCTATACATGGTTTTGCAGCCCGTATGGTTTACCTCATCGGAATGTCACCACCCGATGCGTGAGCTTTTACCTCGCGTTTTCACCCTTACCCTTCGACAAGCTCAGGGCGGTATATTTCTGTGGCACTTGCAGTTATCCTCGCAGATACCTTCCTGTTAAGAAGTACGGTGCTCTATGCTGTCCCGACTTTCCTCGCGCCGGCTTTCCCGACCCGCGACAGTCCCTCTGAATCGCGGCGCAAAAATAGGAAAAAATTAAATATTTGCTTTCAAAACCAAAACATATCGGCAAACAAAAAAATCAAGGGCGAAGACAGCCGATTGGAACGACCCAAACATCATCATCACGGCGATAAGGGAAATCACCAATACCGGTCAGCACCATCATGAATGAAGGCTGATGCATACGGGTGGTGTCGATAGCTTCACTTAAAGCCTTCAATGATTTCGCTCCGCTTTCAATCAAGTCATCGCCACCAAGTTTAATTTCTATCAAGCCGTATGAGCCATTGCGCAAATGCAAAACCGTATCACATTCCAGCCCCGATTTGTCCCTATAATGATAGACCTGTCCGTCAAGCGCATCAGCATAGACGCGCAAATCGCGGACTGCCAGCGTCTCAAAAAACAGCCCCATGTTTTCCAAATCATCAATCAAGTCGTTTGGCCCTATTCCCAATGCTGCCGTGGCAATGCTTGGATCAATGAAATACCGGTTGTCACTGGTGCGGATGGCCGTCTTACTACGCAAGTTCGGATTCCATGCCGGCATATCCTCAATAACGAAAATCTTTTTCAGCACTTTGATGTAATCATAAATCGTGTTATCCGACAAATCACTGGCTTCATTGGCTTTCATATCGCTCAAGATGGTGCCAACCGTTGCCATAGAGCCTTGATGACGGGCGTAAGAACGCATCAGGAGACGCACACGCTGGGCGTTTCGGGCAACATCATCCACACGGGACACATCGGAATCACACACCAAATCGTAATAATCAAATGCCTGACCCAGAGCATCTTCTCGCGAAAGACCCAAAGCGCCCGGCCACCCGCCACGGCAAATGAGATAGGCCAATTCCGCAATGTCAATTTTACTTTCCCCCTCGATAGAATCGGAATGTTGGAACAAATCCTGCAATTTCACACTGCCTGACGATTCACCCGACTCAAACAACGACATCGGCCGCATAAACAGTTTCGCGAACCTTCCCGTTCCGCTATGATATATTTCATCCGACTTTGGCGGAACGCTGCTGCCCGTCAAAATGAACTGTCCCACTTCATTGCGCTGATCGACCTCAAAGCGCACACTGTCCCACAAGGTTGGCGCAATCTGCCATTCATCAATCAGGCGCGGAACGGCACCATTCAAGATGCTACCAGCATTCATTTTTGCCGCTTGTAGGTTCTGCTTTCTCTTTTGCGGATCGGCCATATACAAGATGCTTGCAGCATGTTGTTCGGCGGTAGTTGTCTTGCCGCACCATTTTGGGCCTTCTATCAAAACAGCACCTTTTCGTCGCAATCGTGCCTCCAGCAAATCATCTGCGATGCGGAACTTGTATGTTCTCATTTTTCACACTTTTAAAACCAAGGTGCAAAATAACTGAAAACAAACGAGATAAACAAGCATAAAAAGTAAAATTTGGGAACTTGGCATGTTTTTACTTGGGAACTTGGCGCAATTTTGCTTGGGAAGTTGGCGCGTTTTCACTTGGGAAGTTGGCATTTTTCAAACTTGTAGGGATTTTCATTCCTTCACCCATTTCCCCGATTCGATTTCGCGGCCAGTTTGCGTAGAGACGTTTTGCAAAACGTCTCTACAGGACCAGTCGTTTTTCATTGAAATTTATCGTTTAACAACCATTTTCGTCAGGAATGTTTTCCCCTCTGAATCTTCAATGCGCAGCATATACACGCCTTCCGCCAGACCATCCAATGAGATGCTGGCTGCGTTTTCAATAGTTTTCGCTAACTGTCCGAAAGTGTTGTATAGCTGGATTACAGTTGGTTCAATGCCTTTAATCTGTATTGTGTTCGAAGCAGGGTTAGGATAGACTTTTACTTTGTCCGTGTGCGTTTCATTCATTCCGTCGACCGACCAATACACCCTTACGAAATACTCAGACTCGTTGTATCTTGAACGTGCCGGAGCGGAATAGCAGTCTGAGGCTTGATAGTAGGCCACGACCTTGTAAAGATTAGAGGTCTCGTCATCCAATGTGTTATTGTCAGTGTAGGAAGTGTAGCTGGCGCCGAGCGTCTTGATTTGCTGCCAGTTCATGTCGGTTTCCTTGGTGCGGTAGATGTAAAATCCAGAGAGACCGTCGTGAGGTTGGGGCGTTTCCCAAGTCAGTTTCACTTTGTTGCTGCTGGTTGTTTCATACCATAGGTTGGTAGGCGGTTGGCAGCCATCGCCTACAGTGACGCAGATTTCGTTGCTTGGTTCGCTTTCGCCCGAAGTGCAGAATGTCGTCACGCGATAACAGTTGCCGCCATGATTCGGAATTTCATCTATGAATGTGGTGGCAGGGCTATGCACGGTATGCAGTAATGTGCCATTGCGATACACATTGTAATCCGTCGTTTCGTCCAAGGCTTCCCATGTCAGCACCACATGGTCGTTTTCCGCAAAGGCGTTAAAGCCAGTTGGCGTGTCGCAATCCGAGCCGTTGCCGCAATTGTTGTTCGTCTGGAGGAAAGTCCCTTCTTCAATGCCATCTAATGAACCGGAATAGGAATAAACAATTTGGTTTTCAGCGTTTTTGATAACGAAATTTACATTGCTGACCGTACTGTTTCCTTTGGCAAAAGCGAAAGAGACATGTCCCAAAGGCACATCTACAGAAAACGTCTCGCTGTTTGTTTGTGTTGTCAAGGAAGCTATCACTTGCGTCGCATTGTTGATTATCTGGATTGAAGCCCCCTGCCAGCCGTTGAAAGAGGTGGTGCCAGCTTCGATGGTCCATGCGCAGGAAGGTCCGAAGCGCACATCATTTTCATTGGCAGCACTCCCGCGATTCCCGTTGTTCACCGCATACACTTGATAGTCGTGCAAGCCGTAGAATGGCACTTCGTCGGTGATTTCCATAGCTGCACCTGGAGTGACATCGTCCTGGGTGAAGACCACCCTGCCGTCACATTTGACAATGATTTGGTCGATGTGTGTCAAGTTGCTGTTGTTTAAGGCTTTCGTCGGGTTGTTCCAACGCACGGTGCATGTGTATGAATCGTCGGAAAGCGGCTGAACAGTCAAGTTGGACGGTGCTTTGGGCGTGTTGTTATAAACATCGAGCGGCATGGCATCGGCTATCATCTTTTGAGCCACATTCCAAGTCTGGCTGTAGGTGTGCAGGTTGTCGATGCTGAAATAGCCGTCGAGAACACCGCCCCAGCTCCAGTTGATATGAAACAGGCCATTGTCGTCATAGCCGTCGCAAATGAAAGAGTGTCCCATGTTAGCACCATCGGTGCCTGCATATAGGATTGGGATGTTCATGTCCAAGGCATCGCGCATTATGCTCACCCATTCATCGTATGAATAATCGTCTCTCTCCAAATTGTGCGAAGCACCATAACCGAAATAGGAACTCATAGCGGATGGAATGTCTTGGTGCAAAGCACCGCTGCCGTAGGCGCCATATTCCATATTGACGCTTACGCCGCAATGGAATATCAGTGGACCTACATATTGTTCGTTTCCCTGCAGCGATTCGGGCATCTCGTCCCAATGATAGGTGGCTGCGCCGAAATCAGCACTTATGGTGCCGTAAAGATAGCTGTTGTAAGAATGGGTGCCTGTGCCTTGCTGCGGATGATTCCAATATTTCATCACCTGCGCCATTGAGGTTGCCACACATCCCGCGTATGTACAACCGCAAGGACCTTCATTGTCTTTCGGACAATGTGAGTTGTAATAACAGTCTTGATCCCAATGCGTGCTGACCAAAGGCTCGACGACCACCGATTTTGAGTTTTGCGTTTTGCCGCAGCGTTCAAGGTTTTCCCATTCCTTGGCAATCACAAAATCAGCTTTTTTCAAATTTTCTTCCGCAAAATCAACGGATTGGCCGTATCCGTCAAGGAAGTACCGCAAGCCCGCCGGTATATGGTTTCCGTCAAAATAGCCCGTTTCGGAATAGCCGAGGATGGGACTGGTAAGATTGCAAGCCGAAACGATGACGAAGCCATCGGGAATGCCGTTGAAGACATGGTACGAAGGGTTGCCTTTTTCGGTGACAGCCGTGCAAACCCATTCCAATGATGTGTTTTCGGCAAAATTGGCTTCAACAAACTTTGCGCCTAATGTTACTGCATGTTGCTTGTCAACGGTTCCTGCCAAAGCCGAAACCGATGTCAGCATCAGAGCAATGATAATGTAAAGTAATCTGTTGTTTTTCATTTTGTTTTAATTATTTGATTGTCATTATTTTGTTTGTAGAGACGTAGCATGCTACGTCTCTTTGTCTTCATCATTCCTTCACCCATTTTCCTGATTCAACAAGGGTCGTTGAGCCTGTGGTCGCTGTGCTTTGTCGAAGTGTCGAAACGCCCGAAACCACCTTCCAAATGTATGTTCCCGCTGCCCAATCCGTGGCATCCAGCACCGTTTCAGTTTCCGTGAGAGGCTGCTGCGCCACAAGGCGGCCATTCATGTCGTAAACCTCCACGGCGGCATTCTCAACCGCAGTGCGGATGTGCATTTCGTTGCCGCCCGGGTTCGGGTAGGCAATAGCCACCTTCAGGCCATTGGCGTGGGCTTCCTCTACGCTTAGGAAAGCTTCAGCGGGAATGTGGAAAATGGCATTGGCAGTAACATGTTCATCTGGGTTTCTCGTACTTCCGTTAGTGCTGATTACGCAACTACCATCGGTCAAAACACAAATGTAAAACGGAATGGTGCTATACAACGGGCTGTGATAAAACACTTCATCGAGTTTGTGAAGATTAGCGTCGAATCGGGATACGCAAAAATCCGATATCGCCAAATTGTCCATATAGGCACACATGTAAATGCTGCCATCCTGACCAAAATCAATAGCCCTTGACAAAGAACGCTGGTCATGGGTTTGAGTAGTCTTGCCCCAGGCCATGCCTTGGTAACGGAACTCGGAATCGAGTTTTGCAATCATTGCATCTTGTACTACCTCAGTTTGTCCGTTAAACGGTGCCAAACTTAATTCTCCCATGACAAGCACTTCGCCAGTCTGAGGATGACGCACGGTGTATGGAATCGAAGGAAAGCCATGTTGTGGCAAATTCCTGAAGACATCTTCACGGAACAGGGTTGAATTCAAATCCTTGTCCAATTCGAAACAATCTACACGCATACCCTTCGTGTAATAATAAGGAAAGGCAAAATAGAATTTCTCACCGTTTGCGTCAGGCACAAAAGTGTAATTCAATAACGCGCCGTATTGCGGATTGGCAGACATGTCATCAACGAAACTTCGGTCTGCCAGAACATTGCCCATTTCATCGAATCGAACAATACGGACATATTGACTGGCTCTATAATTTTCCTTATAGCATGACATGATGAAAGTGCCATCGGCGTTCCGATAGACTAATGGCAAGACATAATCTTTTTCAAAAGGGAAAGATCCCGTTTCGTTGAAGAAAAGGTCGTCGCCTATCAATCCTACGCAGATTCTCAAGCTGTCGCCATAATTCTTGCCTCCTATCATCCAGTTGTAGCCTTCCTCATCTTGAAAGATTTCTTCGCAATACAACTGATAGCCATAGTCGGGATGCACAGTTTCCTGCAGCACTTCACCATCTCCGTTAAATCTCTGTATTCGAAAGGTTCGAGTGTCCCAATTGTTGCTGCAAGCGAGGAACTCGCCATTTGGCAACGCTTCCAAGCACCGATAATAATATTCCGATGATTGTGCGATTTCCACAGGTTCTGTTTGCGCCCAAAGGCTGCCCGAAATGAAGCTGGCAACGAGGATTGCCAGAATGTTTCTCTTTTTCATTTTGTTTTAATTATTTGATTGTCATTATTATGTTTGTATAGACGTAGCGTGCTACGTCTCTCTATCATATCATTCTTTCACCCATTTCCCTGTCTCAACAAGGCTTTTTGAGTCTGTCGAAATGATGCTCCAAAAATACATTTCTGAAGGCCAGTTTTCAGTAACGATGTTTGCCGAGCCGCCATCAATCTTCTGCTCAACAATCTTTCTGCCGCTGAGGTTGTAAACTGCTATGATGGCGTTTTCCATTTCGGTCTCGACATGAAGTATGTTTCTGCCTGGATTTGGAAAGACGCTGCTTTGAGCGGACAGTTCTTCCATGGCATCCAAATCGGGAAACTCAACGGCACCAATGTCGATGTGGCCATAAACTACACGCGGGTTGCCGAAAAAGTCGGTTTCGGGATAATATTGGCTCATGTTGGTGGCTCCAGCATCACGGCATGGCGAGGTCTCAAGCAAGGTCCAATGGGAAGGCATGGTTGAATGGTCGAATGTTGGACCTAAGCCTTCGGTGGGCTGGGTAAACTGCGGGTTGGCATAAACGTCATCTTCACCAGTTACACCGTTTGGAAAAGCATGGCAGTTGTTGAAAGCCGTTGGGTCGCCATGGGTCGGATCCATGCGCTCAAAATAGATTCCCGTGTTGCCATGAAAGATGTTGTTGTAAATCTTTTGCTGTCCGCAAGTCCAAATGCCCGAACCGTTGCCATGTAAAAAGCCTTCGCTGCTATTGTTGGCGATGGTGTTGTTGTAATAATGCGAGTAGTTTGGAGCGGTGGAGCCAATCACGGGTGAAAAACCTTCGTTGTTGACAATGATGTTGTCGTGGAAACGGCCCACCGAAACATCCCAGCCGAGATATGCCGCATTGCCGTGGTTGCCGTGGATATAATTGTTAT
>JAGHSL010000356.1 GCA_018065885.1 Candidatus Limimorpha equi | reverse complement strand
CGCCACGAACATCAATGCAAGGTATAAAAACAATCTCTTCATAAAATCAAATATCTCATTATCAATATTATAAAACGCTTCTTTTCCTCAACTATGCGATTACAAACCACGCACAATTTTAGAAGTTACAAAAATAGCAACAATAATTTAACTGATTATAGGTATTTTCACCTATGAAAAGTGACTTTTTATCAACAACATCTGTTGATAATTGCATTGTGTGACTCGGAAACAAGAATAGTGATTGACTTATGAAAGATTCAAATCTTCAAGCCGTGATGATGCCGTGCGTAAAGGCATAGTTGACCAACTCGCCGATGCTTTCAAAACCCATCTTGCCATAAATATGATTCTTATGGCCTTCAACCGTCCGAACGCTAAGCCGAAGTCTTTCAGCAATTTCCTTAGCACTGAAACCTTGGGCGCAAAGCCGAAGGATCTCTATTTCACGGGCTGTCAGTATTTCGTTCAGATCCTCGCCTTCTGCCGTCGCCACTTCCTCCATCATGGCATTGATATTCTTGCCATAGTATCCAAAACCCGAAACAACCGCATGTATGGCCTCAAGCAATTCGTCGGACTGCACTTCCTTGCTCACAAAGCCATTGATTCCCATCTCAATCAAGGCGGTGATATGATGCGGATTCAAATCGACCGACAGAACCAGAATTTTCGTCGCCGGACAATTGATGCCGACATAACGCACCACTTCCTTTCCATTGCCGTCGGGCAGTTGCAAATCAAGAAGAATAAGGTCGATGTCTTTGTGCGATTCCAAAGCCTCAATGGCTTCCTTCAAAGTGCCCGCCTCAGCCACCACCTCAAGATGTTCATCATCCTGTTTCAGCGTCATCGCTATCCCCCTCCGATACAGAGGATGATCATCAACCAATAACAATCTGACCTTATCAAACTTGTTTTCTTCCATTTTACATTTATTTGATTATCAATAAAATTATCCAACCATTCACCAATCGCCCATCACCATTCACCCATCACAGCAAGTGTATCTTAAATCCGATCTCAGTTCCATTTCCCTCCTTGCTTTCCACTTTCATCGAAGAGCCTATCTCTTCAAGAAGGCAGTTACAGACAAACAAACCGAAGCCCATGCCTTTCTCGCCTGCCGTACCCGACGACGCTTCTTTCTTAGGCTCAAATATTTCCTTTATGCGTTGCTCGGAAATTCCAATTCCCTTGTCACTAACCATCAGGAAGCCATCCACAATCGCGACATGGATTTCGCCTTCCCGGAAGGAAAACTTCACCGCATTCGACAACAAGTTCTGGATCACGGTTTTCACAATATTCAAATCATCGAACGCAATTGCATCTGGCGCAATATCGTTAAACACTTTCAACGACTTGGCCGAAATAAAAGAACTTTGGGCATTGATGCATTGCGTCACAATACGATAAGGGCTGAAACGCACGGGATTGTTTTTGAGTTTGCCATTGCGAAGCGAGACCCACTGCACAAGATTCGTAATCTGGTCGTTGAGCGAATGGGCCGATTCCTTAATCAGTTCGCAGTTTTCCTTGACATCGGCCGCCGGCATCTTGTCGAAATTGCGGCAGATGTTGTCGAGCATCTGTTTCTGTGCTAGCACCGGCGTACGCAGGTCGTGCGCAACGATAGAGATGAGCCTGTCCTTGTTTTGGCCGCTTTGCGCCAGTTCCTCATTACGGCGTTTCCTGATATTGGCAAGCCTGAACTCCACAATGGCAAAGGCTATCGATACCACAAGGATGACCGAAAGCAGAATAATGACCACCACTTTCCTATGGTTTTTCTCTTTCTCCAACACAATCTCATTATCGCGTTCCAAAGCATCATACTGCATCTCCATTTCGGAGAGTTTCAGTTCCATCTCATGCGAAGCGATGCTGTCCTTATCCGACTGATACTGTTTCATACACCGATAGGCGTTCTCATAATCACCCATCTTAACCGCAAGATTACCAACACGTTCAAGCAAATCAGGAAG
>JAGHSL010000414.1 GCA_018065885.1 Candidatus Limimorpha equi | reverse complement strand
ATTTCGTTGATAAAGAGGTGCTTGACATGGGAAGCGGCACGGCGGTTCTGGCTATCTTGGCTAAAAAACTGGGTGCGGCAAAGACCGTTGCCATCGACAATGACGAATGGGCATTCAACAATGCCTTTACCAACATCGCCTTGAACGGCATCGATGACATCGAAATCATTTTGGGCGATGCGCACGCCATCAGTGGCAAGTTCGACGTGATTTTAGCAAACATCAACCGCAATATCCTTTTGCGCGACATGCACTTCTATTATGATGCGATGAAACCGGATGCCCACATTTTCTTCAGCGGGTTCTATACTGAAGACTTGGAAAGCATCAAGGCCGAGGTACAACGTTTAGGCCTCGTTTATCGTCGTCATGTTTCACGCAACAATTGGGTGGCGGCCGAGTTTGAGAAAAGGTGATGAGGGAATGGTTATGGGTGATGGGTTAATGGTGACGGGTGGATTACTGTAAATAGGTGAGAAATATTAGTTTACATATTGAAAACGAGGCATCGAGGCCGCGGGAATACGAGACATCTCGAAATCCCGAAGCCTCGAGACCTCGAAATCCAAATTGAAGTTTAATTATGAACAGTTACTTAACAAATAACAAACAACTGATAACCGATAACCGAAAACTGAAAACCATTAACTCATAACCATGCGTATTGATTCATTTTGTATTTTAATTTATTGACAGTTAAATAATTATGAGAAACAAACATTTGCTGATTATTTTCCTGTTGGCTTTAAGTCTTTCGGGCTTTGCGCAACAGACTTTTTCGACCGATAAAACCGCTTTCCTTGAGGAAATGACGGCCTACCTTGGCTCATCTCCATCGAAGACCGACCGTGATGAAGCCGCCGCCATGATGACGGGTTTTGCGGATGTGTGGAACGAATATTACAGTTCCACCGACGCCAAAACGGTTGCCGAAATCTGCGAAACTTTACACAAACGCAGTGGTCAAAAGGCTTATTCCAACATATTCACTTTTGTGGACGTGCTGCATCATTTGCCGGTTTCAGGTATGCCGCACACCGATGTAAACAATTGGCTGTCATACACAAAGACACGATATGAAAAATCAGCAAATGGTTTCGACAAGTACATTGAGGCTTGCCGTTTGGCTTTTGTCGACAAGATTTTGCTTGAAAAAGGCAACAGCAAATGGGAAGTGCGCGATGTGCATTTCAGTTTCCCTGACAAGGAAAACTTCAAGTTGACGGTTACCAATTCCACTTTGGTCGTGAAATCGAATAAGGATGAGTCAGTGATTCACAATACGAATGGCATTTATTCCGTTGACGATAAGACCTTTACGGGTAATGGTGGCCGTGTCGACTGGTCGCGTTTCGACATTCCGTCAGACTTGGTTTACGCCGATTTGCCGGATCATTACGTGCTGAATCTGACCCATTCCGATTATGTCATCGATTCTGTCGTTTTCCACGACAAGCAGTATTATCAGGATGCCATCCTTTGCCAGTTTGAGGACAAGGTTTTGGTCAATGCACCGAATGAAAGGACAATGTATCCGCGTGTAAAGTCTTATCGTTCTGATTATTACATTAAGGATATTATGAAGGACGTCGATTTTAGCGGCGGCTTGGGCATGATGGGCAATCAGGTGGATGTGTTTGGCGGTTTGGAAAAGAAGGCATCTTTCATTTTTTATAAGAACAGGAAAAAGGTGGTTTCGGTTCAGGCACAACGTTTCCTGATGTCGACGGATGAGGTTCTTGCTTCCGATAAGGCTGCCGTGCGCTTCTATTTGAATGACACGGTCAGTGGCAAAATGGATGTGGATTCCATCTATCATAACGGTCTGGAATTCAGGTATGAAAACCAGAAACGCAAGATGACCATGCTTCGCTCGCAAAAGGGTTATCCCGATGCGCCTTTCCACGACAATTTCCATGATTTGGACCTCTATCTGGAGTCGATGAGTTGGGTTATGGATAACAATATTGTGGAATTTAGCCGAATGGAAGGCATCGGTTCGGTCAGCGAAGGCGATGTGGTTTCGGTGAATTATTTCAGTTTCGACGATTTTGCCAAACTTCGTGGCTTGGACGGCACAAATCCAATGATTCGTATTGAGAAGTTCTTGAATGAATACCGCAATCCGGATAATCCTAACTTCTTCTATGTCGGTGATTTATGCAACTATCTGAGTTTCCCTGTCGAGCAGGTCGTTTCGCTTTTGCTGCGTTTGCAGTCGGAGGCTTATCTGGAATATGACCCTGAAACCAAGACCGCTGTGGTCTTGCAGCGTTTCTATGATGTCATTGAGTCGTATCGCGAAAACATTGATTATGATGTCATTAAGTTCCATACGGTGACTCACAACCGTGAACCGAACATTCGTCTTGATTTGAATACTAATGAGCTGATTGTCTTTGGTATAACAAGCACTATCGAAGGTCTTGATGGCTCTGCCATATCGTTAAGCGACCGCAAGCGCGTGGTCATCGTGCCCGACAATGGTCGTCTCGTCTTCAAAAAAGACCGCGATTTCCGCTTTTCGGGCGGCATCATCGCTGGCATGTTTGAGTTCTTCACCAAGGACTGCCTTTTCAATTATGATGAATTTACGATTGAAATGGCGAAAATCGATTCCTTGCGTTTCTATGCCCGCGACAACAATGAAATCATTC
>JAGHSL010000027.1 GCA_018065885.1 Candidatus Limimorpha equi | reverse complement strand
AGATACGATTTCACATTGCGGAAAGTGCCGCCACCAAGCCGCACAAACTCCTCCACCTCGGACAAATGGTCGGACAAATGGTCGGACAAATGGTCGGACAAATGGAGCCCAGAACCATGCCCGAAAGAGGTCGAAACCTTTTCAATCAGGCGCTCGAAATTCCAATATTTCGCATAGCCCAAAACCTTGGCCAGCTTGCGCGAATTCCACCAAGCCTTTCCCGAAGCATCGACCTGCTTTATCGCATCAAACGGCGACGGCATCTCTTCCGCCTCTAACAATGTCAAATCGTTATAGTCCTCCATACACCTTATTATATTATAGCACGCTCTCGTAAACCGCCTTGATTTTCTTTGCAGCCAATTCCCATTTCAGGCTGTCCACCTCGTCCTTGCCCTCATCCTTGAAACAATCGGACAAAGCCTTATAGCGGCACAAGCCGTAAATGGCATCCGCCATGCCGTTAATGTCCCAGAAATCAACCTTCATGGCATGTTTAACCACCTCGGAAACTCCCGATTGCTTCGAAATGACCACAGGCACATTCAAACGCATGGCTTCAAGCGGAACGAAGCCAAAGGGTTCTGAAATTGAAGGCATTACAAACACATCGGTCATGGCAAACATCTGATCGACGGCCTCGCCTTTCAGAAAACCCGTAAAATGGAAATGACTTCCCATTTTCAGTTCAGCCACGCGGCGAATCACTTTTTCAAGCATATCGCCCGTTCCCGCCATCACGAAATGGATGTTCGGATCGACTTGCAGAATCTTATAAGCCGCTTCAACGAAATATTCCGGCCCTTTCTGATAAGTAATTCTGCCTAAGAATGTTACGACCTTAGTATCCAAACCGCTGCGCTCATATTCCGACTTCGGCTTGTCGTTTGGTTCGACTGCATTATGCACCGTCACAACCTTTTTCGGGTCGATGCCATATTTTTCAATGACAATGTTTCGCGTCAAGTTACTCACCGTAATGACACGGTCAGCGGCTTCCATGCCTCGCTTTTCAATGGCAAAAACCTCGGTATTGATATGTTCGCCTGAGCGGTCAAATTCGGTGGCATGCATGTGAACCACAAGCGGTTTGCCCGTCGTTTCCTTGGCGGCAATGCCAGCCGAATAAGTCAGCCAGTCGTGCGCATGGATCACATCAAAGTCCTGCTTCGTCGCCATCGAGGAGCCAATCAAGGCATAACGCGCCACTTCTTCCATCAGGTTCATGCCGTATTTGCCCGAAAACTGATAGTTACGCGCAAAGACCGAACTGCCGTGATTGAAATGTTCCACCACATGACGCTCGCCATTGATGACGTTCTCGAACTGTTCGGGACCGACGTAAGGAATAATATTGGAACCGATTTCCATGTATTGCACACGTTCCCAATAACTTCTCTCGGTTTCATGGTCAATGTCAATCGTGACATCGCTGGCATTCAGCAAACGGATATTAGTCTGGTCTTCATCGCCGTAAGCACGCGGCACAACAAAAAGCACCTCAACACCATTCTTTGCCAAACCCTTCGTCATGCCAAAGCAAGCCGTTCCGAGACCACCCGTAATATGAGGCGGAAACTCCCAACCAAACATCAAGACTCTCATTTTTTGCCTCCTTTCTGATTTAACACCTTTATTATATATTGCAGATAAAGCAAAGCGCCCACGCTCGTCGACTGCGAAATGCAGCCCCTACCCTCGTGCGGCGGATTGCCATCATAGATTTCCGAAATGCTTCCTATGCCGTTTTCCTGAATGGCTATTTCAAAACCATTGTAAATGTCTTCCAGATAAGTCAATGCCGACTTGCCAAACAGTTTCACCGACAAATCAGCGAAGAACGAAATCAGCCAAGGAAATGCCGTACCCTGATGATAAGCCCTTTCGCGCTGGCTGTGATTGCCAATCGTAATGCCTTGATACTGTTCGGAATTCGGCGACAGCGAGCGCAAGCCTCTTGGTGTCAGCAATTCAGAACAAGCAATATCAAAAGCGCGTTTCTGCATTTCTTCAGACATTGGCGTGAACGGCAAAGAAGCAGCAATCATCATGTTCGGACGCACAAAGCACTGCGTTCATTTCCGTTTACATAATCATAAAAAGCGCAGTTTTCAGCATCATAAAACGTTTCAGCAAACGAAGTTTCAATCTTATCAGCGACAGATTGCCATTTTTCGATGAGAGGATTCTTTGCATCAGCGACTTTCAGCAACTCGACAGCATAACGCAAAGCATTATACCACAACGCATTGACCTCGATGGCCAGTCCCGTTCTCGGAGTCCACGGATGACCATCGGCAAAGACATTCATCCAAGTCAAAGCCAATTCGCTGTTGCCAGCATAAAGCAGACCGTTGTCCTGCATTTTCACATTGAAATCGGTACCTGCGATGAAACTCTCCAAAATGGTCGTCATCGGTTCCTTGTACTTTCTCCAAATGGATTTCTTGTCCTTGCCCAACATCTTTTCATAGAGTTGCAACACCCAGAAGAACCACAAAGGCGAATCTACAGCGGTGAAATACAGGCTTTTCTGATAATAACGATGCGGGAAGAATGGTCCTTTCATCCGCTCAATCAGATAATCGAGCGATTCCTTGAATGTGCGTTCATCGCCCAAAGCCAAGGCAATTCCCGGCAAGGAAAGGAACATATCACGGCTACAACTGCCAAACCACGGGAAACCCGCCCAAAGGCGCGTTCCTTCGTCATTACGAATGATAAACTGCTGCGAAGCCTTCACCAAACATTCCTCAAAATCGTGCTGCGGCAACAGTTTCTTTTCTTCTGCTTCACACAGACGCTTTATCGAGGCCGGATTTTTCTCTTCCAAGCCAGCCGTAAGAATCACGGAATCACCTTGTTTCATCGTGATTTCAAAGAAACCCGGCACAAATTGGTCTTCCTGCGCCTCATAGCCACGTTCCTGTTCGCGGATATAGAACACATTGTAATACCAATGCGGAATATGCGTATATTCAACTGATTTTGAGAATTGTACAAACAATCTGGAATAATCCTTATACAAAAGCCACGAAGCACCGTTTTTCACCAGTTCAACCTTACGACTGGCGTCGTGGTTTTCATGCGTGAGCATGTGAACGTTGCGAAAAGCCAAAAACGGCAGTACGCGCAAAGTCACCGGTTCAGGCGTTTCGTTCATAGTGTAGCGCACCATGATTCTCGCCTCGGTATTGGAAAAAATCAGTTCCTTGGTCAACTTAATGTTACCTATATTATATACCAGTCGCGGCATCGGATCGGCCGTAAACTCAGAGAGATACTTGTGACCGCGCGGTGCAAAAACGCCATCAGGATACATGTGAACGCCCAAATGGAATTCCTCCTTATTATGAATCAGCGTTTCCTCCAGACTCGAAAGCAGCACATGGTTGTTCTTATCCAACTGAGGCTGAGGCACAACCAGCAGTCCGTGATATTTTCTCGTATTGCAGCCAATCAAAGTTGTGGCCATAAAGGCACCCGCTGAATTGGACCGCAGCACTTCGCGGTTCAGCGAAAACTCCAGATTGACTAGTTTATCTTTATCCCAAGAGATGTAACTCATATAGTTATAGTATTAGTTTTCAAATTATTACAATATAATTCGCCAGTATATTTAAATACTCTTAAATAAGAAAGCACAAAAATAGGAAATGGTACTAAATAATACAATAAAAATCAACAAATTTTGTTTCTCATAAAAAATTAGAATTGCGACTGCTTTTTCATGGAAAAAAGCTAACTTTGCGCACGAATCCAAAAAACGCAACAACAAAAATATATCATATCATGTCAAAAAGACTTTTACATGTGATTACGCTAAGTATCATCACTTTAGCTTCATGCACGAGCAAGCAGGAGCAGCAAATCCAGCAGCCAAATCCCGTCGAAGAGAATCCTTTCCTGACGGAATACACGACTCCTTTCCAAGTACCACCTTTCGACAAAATCGAAAATTCGCATTATCTGCCCGCTTTCGAAGCCGGCATAGCCCAACAGCAGGCCGAAATCGATTCAATCGTCAACAATCCGGCAACTCCGACCTTTGAAAACACCATTTTGCCTTACGACAAATCGGGCGAAATCCTCAACAGGGTTTCAAGCATTTTCTTCAACATGATTGAATGCAACTCCGACGACGAATTGCAAGAACTTGCCAATCAGATTCTTCCGATGATGTCGAAACACAGCGACAGCATCGCCATGAACCCGAAACTTTTCGAGCGTATCGATTACGTCTTCCAGCATCGCAGCGAAATGAATCTCAACGACCAGCAGATCCGCGTGGTTGAAAAATACCACAACGACTTCATCCGCAGCGGTGCAGGCCTTGATGATGAACAAAAAGCCGAACTGAGCAAAATCAACGAACAGCTTTCGACATTAAGCCTGCAATTTGGCAACAATCTGTTGAAGGAAAACGACAGTTTCAAACTCATCATCGACAATGAAGCCGACCTTGCCGGACTTCCGCAATCGAGCATCGATGCCGCCGCCGAGCAAGCCAAAGCCGACAGTCTGGAAGGCAAATGGGTGTTCACGCTTTCAAAGCCGAGCCTGATTCCTTTCCTGCAATATGCCGATAACCGCGCTCTCCGCGAAAAGATTTACCGTGGCTATTTCATGCGCGGCGACAACAACAACGAATACGACAACAAGGCATTGGCCAACGAAATGACCAAACTGCGCGTCCGCAAAGCCCACCTGCTTGGCTTCGACAACTACGCAAATTATGTCCTTGCCGAAAACATGGCAAAAGACGCTCCGACCGTCGACACCTTCCTTATCAACATTTTTAATCCGGCTCAGGAATTGGCAAAAAAGGAACTTGCCGAAATGCAAGCCATTGCCGATGCCGAAGGCGCCGATTTCAAACTTGAATCATGGGACTGGTGGTATTATGCCGAAAAACTCCGCAAAGCAAAATACGATTTCGACGAAAACCAAATCAAGCCTTACCTTACCTTGAAAAATGTCCGCGACGGAATGTTTAATGCCGCAGGCAAACTTTACGGCATCACCTTTAAGCAAAACAAAAACCTTCCGGTCTATTATCCTGATGTTGAGACCTACGAAGTTTATGAACCTAATGGCAATTTCCTTGGCATTCTTTACATGGATTATTACCCACGCGCTTCAAAAAGCGGCGGCGCATGGTGTACGAGTTTCCGCGACAGCGGCCACGACATCAACGGCAAGAAGATCTTCCCCGTCATTTCTCTCGTGATGAACTTCACTCCAGCCCAAGGCGACACTCCGGCACTCCTCAACTGGGACGAAACCGAAACCATGTGGCACGAATTCGGACACAGCCTCCACGCCTTTTTCTCCGACGGCCTTTACACCCGCACCTGCGGCAATGTGCCTCGGGATTTTGTCGAGCTGCCTTCGCAAATCATGGAGAACTGGGTCGCCGAACCCGAAGTCATTCGCATGTATGCCAAACATTATCAGACCGGCGAAATCATGCCTGACAGCCTTATCGAAAAGATTGAGAACAGTGCTCTGTTCAACCAAGGCTTCAACACAACCGAACTGATTGCAGCCTCAATCCTCGACATGAAACTGCACGAAATCACCACCGACGAAGACATCGACATCGATGCTTTCGAAAAACAAGCCATGGACGAAATCGGCCTGATGCCGGAAATTCTTCCACGCTATCGCGCTACTTATTTCTCACACATTTTCAATGGCGGCTATTGTGCCGGCTATTACGCCTACACATGGGCCGAAGTCCTCGACAAGGATGCCTTCAACTACTTCAAGTCATCTGGCAATCTTTTCAATTACAAACTGGCAGCATCATTCCGCTTGAATTGCCTGCAAGAATGCGGCAACGACGAAGGAATGGTCCAGTACCGCAAATTCCGTGGACAAGACCCCGAATATGAGCCATACTTAAAAGCAAGAGGGTTAGAATAATCATTATAGATTTCATCTATTCAAAGGCTTTGGTATTTCCAAAGCCTTTTTTTTTTATTTTTGCACCGTAATATAATTTAAAGATGAAACGGATATTATTTATATGCTTAATTATTATATTTTGCCATTCCATTTCTTACGCTCAAGACGGTCTCGTAAAAAGACTTATTGATCGATTTGTCATCCAAAAAGACGAAATCAGAATGACTGATTGCGACAGCTCCTATGTCGGTCTTCCTGAATACAATTGGTCGTTCAAAATCAACGGCATTTCTTCGTTTTCCAATTTCACGATACGGTTTAACGGCACACCTGACTGTGATTATGCAAACATAAAAATCGGTTCGGGATTCAGCTTCAAGTCATCATTCTCCCTGGCATATAAAAGTTTGGAAGCCGGCTACACTTTCGACCAAACCAACCGATACAACCGCGATTTCAAGTTTTCATCCTACGGCAAACGATTTGGCGGCGAATTACAATATCAATCCTACAAAGATGCCGAAGCGACAATCGAGACTCACAATCCCGACAACCGTCTTTCTTATCCAAACGAATACTTCAACCGTCTGACCGTAAACGGATATTATGTCTTTAATTATAAAAAATTCTCCTATCCGGCCGCCCTTACCCAGACTTACAATCAACTAAAGAATGCTGGAAGCATACTGTTAGGAGCCTCCGTTTTCTACGACAAGATCAAACTATTCACTGACGAGAGCGAATTGGCACAAACATGCAACCCGACCATTTCGTTATGGCAAGCATCCATAGGCGGAGGCTATGGCTATAATTTCCTTTTTTTCAAGTCTCGTCTTTTAGTCCATATTTCCGCTATGCCAATGGTTTTGTTCACTTTAAGTGAAAAAATAAGCGGAGAATTGCCCAGCAACTACGTTAAAGGAGATTACAAGTTCTCCATATCGCCCACCATTGTCACGCGAGGTTCGATATGTTACACCATCGAGGAGAGACTCTCCTTAAACCTTAACGTCGTATACAACCGCACCAGTTCAAATGCAAACTCAAACATCAACCTCTATTCCAACGGATGGATTCTGAATTCCAGCATTGGATGGAGATTCTTCTAATTAAGTGAAAAGTGAATAAGGATTGAACTTTTTTGAACAATCTGCCAACAGAAAAAACTGATAACTATAAAATAGTCAAATACAGATGAAACGTACAATCACATTATTATTACTAACATTATTACTTAGCGTTTCCACCTTTGCATCAAATGATACGATAAAAGCGCCTCGGCCAAAAGTAGGCGTCGTTTTCGGAGGTGGTGGAGCCAAAGGAAGCGCCCACATCGGCGTTTTGAAATACATTGAGGAATTGGGCATTCCCGTCGACTATGTTGTTGGCACAAGCATGGGCAGCATCATTGGTGGTCTCTATTCCTTGGGCTATTCCCCTGATGAATTGCAGACTCTCATTTCCAACCTCGACTGGTCGGTTTACATCACAAATTCCGTCAAGCGGAAAAACTTGTCATCAAGCGAAAAAGAGCGTCGCAGCACCTACCTGATGTCGATACCTTTCAGTTCGGGAGAACTTGGCAACAAGACCGAGAATGCAAAAAGCGAGGTTTCCACATCGTTGTTATCTTCCCTTCCCGAATCGTTTATGAACGGTTCCATGCTGCTGAACCTTTTCAACAGCCTCTGTATCGGTTATCAGGACACCATGGACTTCAACAATCTCCCTATCCCATTCGCCTGCATCGCCACCGATGTCACTACAGGTGAAGAAGTGATTATCAGGAAAGGCAAATTTGCCGAAGCCATTCGCGCAAGTATGGCAATCCCTGGCGTTTTCGACCCAGTCACTATCGATGGCAAATACTTGGTTGACGGAGGTTTAGTGAACAATTTCCCGACCGACCGCTGCCGCGAAATGGGAGCAGACATCATCATCGGCATCGAAGTGGCCCAAGGTCTTGTCACCGACCCGCAAAAACTTCAATCCTTGCCTCAACTTCTGGCTCAGCTTAAAAACATTGCCGTGAAAGGGCATAATGAGGAAAACCGCAAATTGTGCGACGTTTACATCCAGCCCAATGTCAGTGACTACGGCATGTTGAGTTTCAACGCCCAAGCCATCGATTCCTTGGTCAACAGAGGCTACAGGGACGCGCGTAAATTCCACGATCAACTTCAGGCCATCAAGGATTACATTGACAGTTTCCAGCCAACCCAAAAGACACTTCACGCACCAAAAGCCAGATACATAGGCAACGACTCCATCTACATTCGATTCATCAACATGGAAAACGTTTCCTATCAGGAAGCCAATTGGCTCATTCGCAAAGGCGGACTGAAAAATGAATCCACAATAACGTTCGATGACATTCAGGAAGCCATCAACACATACCGAGGTGTCGGCTGTTTCTCAAGAATCAATTATGTACTTCATCCCGTTGATTTTGAAAACGATACCGCAAGAATAAAATCATACGACCTTAACATTGCATTCTCAACTTACGCGCCTCATGTATTCGACATGGGATTCCGTTACGACACAGAAGAAAGCGCTTCCATCCTTTTCAATCTAGGACTGAACCAAAGAAAACTTTCCGGCATTAAGGCGAACCTGGCATTATGCGTCGGCTATAACAACTGGCTCAACGCAACAGCCACATTGGCAAACCTGTCATTCGTGAACATCAGCATGGCATACGATTTCCGAATGATTCGTCCCAGCACTTGGGAACTTACAGAAAAATTCCAAAAAGCAGGAGGAAACACTTTCCTGATGACAAACAACATGTTCTTCCAGAACAGATTCAGAATCTACATCTCTGAATTCCACTTACGATATCTAAAAGCCGCCGTCGGTATTGAATCAGAGAAAATAACATATTATCAGGCACCAAACAATGTGCTTTTCGGCACATCCCTCAAAGATGAGGAACATTATTCCAACGCATCTTTCAGCCCTTTCACAAAACTGAAATTCGACAACCTTGACGATGCCTATTTTGCCACCGAAGGTGTTGAAACGGCACTCGAAGCACACTGGCGCTTGGATCATCAGCTCAAAGACCCGGATGGGGGTAGTTTAAAATCAAATTTCGGCGATTTCTGTTTCTACATAAAAGGTTATCTCAGCAAGAACAGATTCACCTTTATTCCTCAGCTGTATTCAAGAACAATTGTTGGTAACAACTACCTCTATGCCTATCACAACAACATTGGCAGCAACATATTCGGACGCAACTATGATTACCAATTGCCTTTCATCGGATTGAACCACTCCACCGATTTGACCGACGCTTACAAATGCATTCACGTCGGAAGATTTGATTTCAGATATAATTTCTACAAAAAGAATTACATAACCGCAATGGTCAACTATGTTAGAGCAAGTGTTGAGTTTCAGGATGTTTTCAACAAAGACTATGGTTTCGGCACATGGGGAGCTGGCCTGATGTATTCATACAACAGCATCATTGGCCCAATAGCATTGCAAGTACACTGGGTAGACTATTCAAACCCCTGGGGCGCATACATCAGCATTGGATATGAATTCTAAGCCTGCCTCTCTTTTGGCAAGGCCAATGCAAATGCAAGAATTGATAATAAAGCGAGTACTTTGATGGAACGAGTTTCATCAAAGTACTTTTTTTTGCGAAAACCAAAAAAACAACTGAAATGCAGCAATCCATTAGCGATGAGAATCAAAGAATTTAAGGCAATTCGGAAAATAATCATCACCAAACTATTACGGAAGCGATAACAACGACGAGAGGCTTCAAAGCGACATAGAACCAATTACGGGATCACTTTTCTTCCTGAAAATCTTCCTTATCAGCATAATAAACATCAATGGCAGCGATAAGTGCTGCACAACTCCAGACGGGAACGGCAAGTTTATCGGTATCCAAAAAGTTATTCAAGATACCATGAATGAAATAGCTGAAGAAAGCTAAAGTTGCGCCCAGAACCATGATTTTGGCCTTTCTGTTTTTACAGCGTTTATAAGTCGTAAGACCACAATAAACCGTCGTGACGACAAACGCAAGCACAATCAACGAGCCTAATAAGCCTTGCTCTGCCAGAGCACCAATGTATTCGCTATGAGCGTTGCCCCCATCACCGGCATTAGTACTGATGATGGTCTTTTCCTTCGACATTTGATATGGTGCATAAACGAACTGGTAAGTGCCCGGCCCCCAGCCAAAGAAAGGCCTTTCGTTGAAAAGACGGAACGCTGATTGCCAACGGTTAATACGTTCCAGATTCGAGGCATCGGTCGAAATATTAGTGATGGATTGCACATTCTCAATAAAATCGCCGGAAGCATCTTGGTTGTTTTTCTCCAAGGCATCAACAATCTGATTCTGAAAAGCGAAGAACAAGCCGACCAAAACCACCATGACAGTCGCAATCCAACGGAACTTGATTTTCAGCAACACACAGCACAACACGCCGAGAGCGGCAATTATGCTAATCCAAGCAGCACGGCAATTGGAAAGTACCAAAGCCAAACCAAGCAGACAGACAACCGCGATGATAATCAACCTTCTGGATTTCTTTATGCCTGGAATAAAAACGTAAGTCAAGGCCAAAATCAGATAAATTGCCAAGGCAGCACCGTAAGCCGTGTGGTCATTATAAAAAGGTGTCATCACCCAGTGAGCCGAATCGCCATCAAAGCCAAACATGGCATGATGAATGATAGTGTAAAAACATACAATACAGAGACTTGCGATATAAAGCCAAATAAACCAGTCAATGTTTTTGGGGCGTTTGAAAAGAATGGCGCAAAGGAAAAACGACGGAACGACAAACCACAATCTCGAAGCAATGAATTTGATGGAAACGACAGGCAACTCACTTGTAATTGTAGTGACAATCATCCAAATAAACATGCAATAAATGACAATGGCGATGGGATGATGCGCTATGCAACGGTCGTATTTTCCGTCGTACAGCATTTTAGCGACAAACATAACGAGAATGCCCATCAGCAGAGGCTCAGCCGGGAGCGAAATGGCCAATCCTGCATCGCTGAACTTATCCAAAACAACCGACAACGGCACACAGAAACTGGTGAGCAGCAACACTTTATCCAAGGAGAAAATGTAAAGCAGCAACACACCCAACACAATAGGCAAAGCAAAGAACAAATAAGTGTCCTTCTTTACGACAAAAAACAATCCAAGGGCGACAAAAAGAGCCGCAATGCAGTAAAGCCAGCCTATTTTCTCCTTTTTCTCCACGGCTTACTGATTATTGAGAACGAATTTCTTTCTGTTTTCGATAATGAAAACAAGCAGAATGGAAAACAGGAAAGCTCCTAAGCCACACAACGCCACAACAACCCATCTGACAGGAAATGATTTCTTGTCAGCAGGAAAGGGATCTGTAACAATATTAGAATAGGTGAGATTAGAGTTGTAAAAACGTAACTCTTGTTCGTAATCGACTTTGATGGAAACATAAGTGTTGCTTTCGGCTTGAATTTTAGTTGTAAGGTCAAGAATGTCAGCACCATAAAGTTCCATATTCTCTTTTAGTTCAGCAGCTTTTGCAGAACCATTAAGATAGCTCCTTGTCACTTCGCGGCTCACCCCAGTATACTCAGTGATACCATGTTGGGTTCCAATTTCAACAACACATTGTTTCAAGGAATCAATGTCATGCTGCTTAAGGCGAAGCTGTCTTTCATACATGGCAACCACTTCACCAACCTTCTGATTATGAAGTTCATGCACTTTTTTATCATAGAAATTCAAGATGTCTTTCGCAATGTTGCAGGCGACAAAAGGATCCTTGTCGGAAACCGCGATGGAAACAGCTTCGTACGGAGTCTTCGAAATCTTAATCTTACCACGATATTCATTTACCATATAAGTCTTGGCAAATTTATCGTTCTTGTCAATTCCATAATCCGACCAAAGGTCATATTTTTCAACAATCGAATCCATAATCGACTGCGAATTAATTATTTGAAGCATCTGCTCTGTTTCACTTTCATCAGAATAAGGATTGATGTTGGCCGGATAAGCCACTGCTTCCGATTTGTATAGAGGCGTAATGAACGCCGAACTTGAGAAAACGGCACCGCAAATTGCAGCTGCAACAGTGATGATAATGATGTGCCATTTCCATTTCAAAATGAGCTGAACGAGTGAAAGATTATTGAAATTATTATCCATTGTGTTAAGTTTTGTTTCTGTGTTAGATATGATTATTGAAGGTGATTTTGCAGGATTATTTTTACCATTTAAATGATTAACCTTTTGTATTTGTCTGAAAAGCATTTTTATAACGTCCCACAAAGGCAAGGATAAGGAGCAACAATATGAAAGTTGAGCAAACCGTCACGGCAACAATAATCCATCTGACAGGTGTGCTCTTCCTTTCGGCTGTAAATGCAGAAGTTACGACAAATTTGTGCGGAATAAACTCCGTAGCATCAACTTTTGCTTCCTCGTATTTTGATTTGACCAACGAAAGCTGCAAACGGTCGTTATCCAGTCTTTCATTGATGGCGTAAGACGCACCGCCATATTCGGCCAGAATGTCCAACTGTTTCTGAATGGCATTGACACCAGTCGAATTGCCTTTGCCCAATTCAATTGCCAGCTGCTGGCTCAGCATCTCAACCTGCGATTCGTAATCAAAAACGCCAAATTTGCGCAAAGTATTCAGCGAATCCTCAAGCATTTGCATTTCCTTGCACAGACTGAAATATTCGTCTTCGACAATGCGGAAAGCTTTCAAGGCGACTTCTTTCTGCATCTGGTTCATCGTGCTGTCGAAGATTTCAGCGATGTCGTTTGCCATTTGAGCCGCCATTTTTGCATCAGAATCAAAAACAGTGATTTTCACCGCATTATATTCCGTGCGACGGAACTTGATGCGGTTGTCGTAAAGTTTATTCAGTTTCGTATATGGAAATTTCTGATTAGGATCTATATTGTAATGTTCCATCAAGTTGAAACATTCAATGACCTTATCACGCACTTTGTTTGAATTCAAAACCTGCAACATTTGTTCGGTCTGCTCGTCTTCACCAAAATTCATAATATCCTTGTCCGTAGAAAACGTCGTGCTAATCAAAACCTTTGAAATTGAATTACTTGAAGTCGGATATAGAACTGCTGACGATTTAAAAAGCGGCGTAATGAAAAACGGCGAACTAAAGACGACCGCCAAAATTGCCGCAACAATCAAAATGATGATTACAGGTTTTCTATAATCAATCAATAATTTACATAATTGTTTAGAACTGTATATGTTAGATTTTTCTCCGTCCATTATTCATGCCTAATAAAGTGCCAAAAATAAGAAATTAAGTTGAAAGGACAATCGAAAAAATGATTTTAATCGTTTTGAGCTTTCTGTAACAGCAAACCGACAATCTCTTTCAGACCGATAAGTCTTGTGGCAAAGACAAGGACGATGTCAAGGCAGAAACTAATGGAAAAAGCAACTATCCAATTGATATTCAACAATTTAACAACACTTGTAGCAACAATTATCGCGATGATAAACAGCACGACATGAAGCCAATATTTTCCTCCCAAATCGAATTTAAGGATGCGCTTGGCAATCAGATATTGCGCGTATGCAGTGACAGCCTGAACGCAAAGGCTGGTGCAAGCGGCTCCGACCGACTTGAAAAGCGGAATAAAAATCAGGTTCAGCAGCACATTGATAACTACGCCAGAAGCGGCCACAATGTTCAATTGGCGAAGGCTTCCATTAGCAGTGAGCAAAGTTCCGAAAACGTAAGTCGTTGAAAGACAGAAGAAACTACCCATAAGAATTGGGAAAACCTTGGCATATTGTCCGATGCGCAAAAGGAAATCAGCTTCATTTTCGCTAGGCTCGGCATGATACATCAGCTGCATGATTTCCTGACGATAGAAGAAACACAAAACGGTGACAATGCCCGCCATAGCAACAATCAGGCTGAACGACGATTTCACCAAGTCGTTGAGATTCTCCTTTTTAGCAATTGTCGACGCAAACATGGGTAGCAGGAAAACGGCAAAAAGATTGGAAATGTTGTTGCCCGCATCGAAAAGACGGTAAGCTCGTCCGTAAATTCCAGCCTGAACCTCACCATCGTCCAAAAGATGCTGCAAAAGTATAGGCTCAATGCGACTGTAGACACTCATCAAAAGGACAAGCAAGGCAAACGGAAGACTTTGCCTGATAATGTCGGCAAAAAACTTATAATTGATTCTAAATTCAAGTTTTTCAGTGTGTTTCAAGACGACACTCAATGCCACGATGATGGTACAAACGTATGCCAGCGTCTGCGCTTGCAAATACCAAATGATACTGAATTTTTCTCTCGGGAACCAGCCTGTCCAAAGAATCATGCTCATCAGCAAAATGGCGAGAAGCCTATCAAAAACCGAAAGGAAACTATCGGTCTTGAATAGCAGCAGACCTTGGATATTGGAACGCAAAAACAAGATAAACGAAAGCAAAATCTGGTTTAAACCGCACCAAAACAGCAGTTTAAGTTCAAATCCATCGCGGAAGCCCTTGATGTAGCCAATGACAAAAATGACGACGGCATAAACAAGACCAAGAATGAGTTTCACTTCGGAAAGTCCGGCAAAATGCTTTGAAAGCGACTTGTTGTCCTGGGCAATATTCCGGCTGTTGAAATTGGTAATGCCAAGGTCAAGTATTATATAAAATAGGTATGAGAAATTGAAAATGGCCAAATAAAGGCCGTAGGATTTGTCGCCCAACATGTTTTGGACTTCGCGGTCGACGCCGAGAATCCAGAATGGTTTCACCAACAAGTTGAGAAACAGCAGGAAAATGATATTCTTGATGAATTTGTTCTGCATTTCCTATTTTAAAATCTTGCAAAGATATGGATTTTTCCAAGTTCGCCGACTTCAGAATCCAATATTTGCAAAAAAACAGCCGTTGTGGAAGCGGCTGTTGCAATTCAATCATGTCAAAAAGTTTATCCTTTCTTATTCCCAGCAGGTTTAATCTTAATGCTTCCGCCCGAATTAGTATTATTGGAATTTCCGTTTGAGCCATTTGTCTTTCCACCACTCGGAATAATTGTCGTGCCGCCTTTACCATTCAAAATCGGGGTGACATCCGTGCTGCCTTTCGGCTTGATTTGTCCGCCTT
>JAGHSL010000309.1 GCA_018065885.1 Candidatus Limimorpha equi | reverse complement strand
GCTGCCCTTTCAGGGCGTTAGACCGTCCGATTCGGTCGCCCTGAAAGGGCAGTCTAGTCTCTGCAATAGGCAAGTGAGCAATGCGAACGATACCTGTTGCTGATAAAGGGAAAAGGCTCCTGCACATCGTGCAAGAGCCTTTTCTGTTGGTAATGAATGATTTTATTTCCTCAATCCGGCCAACTGCTGCTCAATGACAGCGATTCTGGCTTCGGCATCGGATTTCTTCTTGCGTTCCTTATCGATGACTGTAGAGTAAGATCAACTCGCCAAGTGTGAAATAGACTGACATGGGCAAAATGATTTGCAAAGATGCTAATAATATCGAAATTTTCATAATTTTGCAAACGGTTAAAGTCTGTAATTGACATTAGTCGTTTTAGCTTTTTTATAAATTTCACAATAGTATTAGCAAATGAAAAGAAAAGTATTATTGGCAATCTGCATGTCACTCCTGTTTATTGTTTCGGCATGCAAGAAAGTAGAAAAAATAGAATTGGTTTTGACCGATCCCGAAGTGTCTTCGGGAGCTCATATGGCTTCGGTCTATTTTAGAGTTTCGGGGCCGAATGACCTTGGGGCAGAAATTAGTCTTTCGGAGAATGCAGACATGAGCAATCCACGTTATTTTGAAGGTCGGAGCTACCAGTATTCTCCAAATCGTTTTTACTTCGAGCTTTATGATTTGCTTCCTAATACTGTCTATTGGTATCAAATTTCAGTTGGGAATAGAGAAGTCCAAAAGGTTACTGAACCACAAAAGTTTACCACATTGGAGTCTGATCTGGTGTTCAATGATTTGGTGATAGATCGTCTTGGTTCCACTTCTGCATTCTGTTCAGCCAACGTTGATTTCGTTGAAGGTGTTTCATGGGCATACTTGAGTGACTATATCAAGAAGAAGGGCGTGTGTTGGAGCACTAATCACAATCCATCTTTGACGGATTCTTATTCCTACTCTTTGTCGGATGAATTCTATTATTTGGATCGTGATTTCACAACGATATTGTATGGATTATCTGGCAACACTTTGTATTATTTGCGTCCTTTTGCTATAACTCAAAATGACACTTGTTATGGGGCGGAACAACAATTTGTGACTTTGCAAGAAGGTCTTGGCAGCGGCCTTTTTACCCTTGACGATAAAGTGGTTCGTTTTGCATTGGGCAATTTGCAATATCAAGCGTCAACTCAAACCTGGCGCTTCGCTGATAATCAATGGTCGGCAATTGGTGCATCCAATCATAATATTGGAGAACACTATGAAGGCTGGATAGACTTGTTCGGATGGGGTACTTCGGGCTATAATCATGGAGCCGCTTGCTATCAGCCTTGGAGTTCAAGTGCAGGCTATTATGATTATTATGCTTACGGAAATTGCAATTATTGCTTAGATTCACAAACGGGTCAAGCCGATTGGGGATTCAATCCAATCTCTAATGGTGGTTGCGAGGAAAATACTTGGTTTACACTTTCTTACGATGGATGGGAAGACCTCTTCTCTCCATATCGCAATCATTCTAACGTTAGTTTTGCTAAAGCGCGTGTCAATGGCGTAAATGGGGTCGTTGTGACTCCTGATGATTGGACCAACTTGTTCTATCCTTTCAATTTCCCTAATGATTATAATGCAAGTTTCACCAGTAATGAAATTGAATTATCCACATGGATAGGCAAATTGGAACCGCTTGGATGTGTGTTTCTTCCTGCTGTTGGCTATAGGGAGAATACTTCTGTTTCTAATGTCCGAAACTATGGCGGATATTGGACTTCATCTGTCCGATCCTACAATAATATATACTGTCAATGGTTTGATGAGAATCATTTGGAAATAATTTATGAGGACCGAAGCAAAGGTCATGCGGTTCGCCTTGTAAGTTTGGCTGAATGAGATTCAAAAAAATCCGCCATAGGGCGGATTTTTTTGATGGTTTGATAATTTTGACTTCTTATTTCCTCAGCCCAGCCAGTTGCTGTTCGATTACGACAATCTTGGCTTCGGCAATAATTCCGAAATGTAATTGGTTACTATTTAGAAAAAGTTTGTAACTTTGCGCAAAATTGAAGCAAATGGAAGCTGTGAGAATTAACATAGAATTACCTTCACTCGGTTTATATACAAAAGAGGAACTGACGGATTTGGTACAATCGTACGCATTGTCGCTGGTGCTGTCAAAATGTGTTTCGGATTTGTCTGTAGAAGACGAATTGCGTGAACTTAACCGCCGCGCCGCCGAAATGGACAACCACCCATCGGTTTGCATACCTATTGAAAGAGTGCGTGAATTGGTAATGTCAAGGCTGTGATTAGGAAAGTCGTATTACACGATTTAGCCGTTGAAGAGTTGGCAATTGTGAAGCAGAAAGTTGATGACACTTTTGGCATCGTTGTTGCTACTAGAGTGGTTGATGATTTGATTGAACGTATGAATGCTTTGGCAGTCCGCCCCTATCTTGGCACTATTGACGAACGGTATCTTCCATTCCGTGTCTTGCATTCATGGCATAACAGAATCTTTTATCTTGTCACTGAAAGCGAGATAAGAATCATCGCAATTTGGGACAATCGACGAGACGAGAAGAAGTTGCCAGAGGTTTTGTCGTCAAGATTATGATGTGTAGAGACGGTGCTTGCACCGTCTCTACCAGTGTAATATCACCCCCTCAGCCCAGCCAACTGTTGCTCAATGACAGCGATTCTGGCTTCGGCGTCAGATTTCTTCTTGCGTTCCTTCTCGACGACTGCGGCAGGAGCACCATTCACGAAACGCTCGTTGGAAAGTTTCGCTTCAACGCCCTTGAGGAAACCTTGCGTGTATCTCAACTCTTCTTCCAACTTCTTGATTTCGGCTTCGACATCGATGTTGTCGGTCAAAGGAATGAAGAATTCTGTGCTGCCAACGATGAAACCGTAGGCGCCTTCGGGAGCTTGTTCGACATAATTGATGCTGCCGACATTGCAGAGTTTGCTGATGATGCAGTCGAAGTCCTTGTTGGCGGCATTGTCCTTCACGACAAGTTCAATGGCATCGCGGAACGGAATGTTCTTTTCGGCACGGACTTTACGTACATTGTTGATGACTTCTTCGGTAAAGGCAAATTGTGCGAGGATTTTTTCTTCTTCAGTTCGGTCGCTGAGCTTGTCGAAGCGTGGTTGTTGTGCGATGATGATGTCTTCGCCTTCGCCACGTTCGGCAATGGTGTGCCAGATTTCTTCGGTGATGAATGGCATGAATGGATGCAAGAGCTTCATCAGGTTTTCGAAGAAAGTGATGGTGGCATCGTAAGTGACCTTATCAACAGCCTGACCCATAGGTGCTTTCACCATTTCAAGATACCATGAGCAGAAATCGTCCCAAGTGAGTTTGTAAACGCCCATCAGGGCATCCGACAGACGGTATTTGTCGATGTTGTCGTTCATCTCGTTCAGCACTTGGTTGAAGCGGGCATCGAACCATTTAACGGCCATCTTGGCAGTGTCGGGTTGGGCAAGTTTTTCGTCAACGGTCCAACCTTTCACAAGACGGAGAGCGTTCCAAATCTTGTTGCAGAAATTGCGGCCTTGTTCGCAGAGCGATTCGTCGAACAGGATGTCGTTGCCGGCAGGAGCGGAAAGCATCATGCCCATGCGCACGCCGTCGGCGCCGAATTTCTCAATCAGTTCGATAGGGTCGGGCGAATTGCCAAGCGACTTCGACATCTTGCGGCCTAACTTATCCCTAACAATACCAGTGAAATACACATTTTTGAAAGGCACTTCTTTCTGATATTCTTCGCCAGCCATAATCATACGGGCCACCCAGAAGAAAATGATGTCAGGAGCGGTAATCAGGTCGTTGGTCGGATAATAGTATTTGAATTCTGCATTTTCTGGGTCGAGGACACCATTAAAAAGCGACAGAGGCCACAGCCACGAGGAGAACCAGGTGTCGAGGCAGTCGCTGTCCTGACGCAGGTCGGCGGCTGTGAGATTGGCGTTGCCGGTCTTCTCAATGGCGAGTTTCAAGGCTTCGTCAATGTTTTCGGCAACCACAAAACCGCCTTGAGGCAGATAGTAGGCCGGAATCTGATGACCCCACCACAACTGACGGCTGATGCACCAGTCCTTGATGTTTTCCAGCCAGTGACGGTAGAGGTTGACGTATTTTGAAGGATAGAACTTGATGTCGCCATCCAAAACTGGCTTCAAGGCAATGTCGGCCAAATGTTCCATCTTGAGGAACCATTGCATGGAAAGTTTCGGTTCAATCGGCACGTTGGTGCGTTCCGAATAGCCTACCTTATTATTATAGTCTTCAATCTTTTCGAGCAAAGTGGCTGCATCAAGGTCTTTTACGATTTGCTTGCGGACATCTTCGCGTGTCATTCCGACATACATACCGGCGGCTTCGCTGATGGTGGCATCATCATTGAAAATGTTGATGCTCTGCAAATTGTGCTTTTCGCCCAACATGTAGTCGTTCACATCGTGGGCAGGTGTTACCTTCAGACAACCTGTACCAAATTCGATATCGACATAGCCATCTTCAATGACAGGAATCACTCTGTTGACCAACGGCACAACGACTTTCTTGCCGCGCAGCCATTGGTTTTTCGGGTCGGCAGGGTTAATACACATGGCGGTGTCGCCCATGATGGTCTCTGGGCGTGTGGTAGCGACCACGGCATAACGGCGGCCTTGCGCATCGGTGTGAATGATTTCGCCTTCCTGACCGGTGGCACCAGTGCCGTCATCTTCAAACAGGTAATATCTGAGATAGAACAACTTGCTGTGCTCATCCTTGAAAATGACTTCTTCATCACTCAAGGCGGTGAGGGCTTTCGGGTCCCAGTTCACCATGCGCACGCCACGGTAAATCTGGCCTTTGTTGTAAAGGTCGACGAAAGCGTGGATGACGCTCTTCGAGCGGGTTTCGTCCATGGTGAAAGAGGTACGTTCCCAGTCGCAGGAGCAGCCCAAACGGCGCAATTGCTTCAGGATGATGCCGCCGTGTTCGTGCGTCCAGTCCCAAGCGTGCTTGAGGAACTCGTCGCGGCTCAGGTCGGTTTTCTTGATGCCTTGCTGCGCCAGCTTGTTCACCACTTTGGCTTCCGTAGCGATGGAGGCGTGGTCGGTGCCTGGCACCCAGCAGGCGTTCTTGCCTTGCATACGGGCGCGGCGAATCAGGATGTCCTGAATGGTGTTGTTCATCATGTGACCCATGTGAAGCACGCCGGTCACATTCGGTGGTGGAATCACGATCGTGTAAGGTTCGCGTTCATCGGGAGTGGAGTGGAAGTAGTTCTTCTCAATCCAATGCTCATACCATTTGCCTTCGACTTCCGAAGGACTATATTTGCTACTGATTTCGGTCATTTTACGTTGAATTTTCGTTTTAAGGCGCAAAAATAGTGTTTAATTGGGAAATGATGAACTTATTGTTCAAAATTCTGCCCAATTAATGATAGAAGAGTATTCAAATCTCCTTGATTGTCTTTGCGACATTGATGAAATGGTCGGCAATGCGTTCCACATTCGATGAAAGCGAAAGATACTGAGCGCCAACGGCAGCAGAACACAAACCATCCGAAAGGCGGCAAATGTGTTTTTCTTCCATGCCTTTTGTGAAGTCGTCGATGCTGTCTTCAACAATGTTGGCAGCATCCAAAGCCTCTTTGTCTTTGTCGCTGTATGCCTTGATGATGAGGCCGTAAAGTCTGGAAATCAGGTTCTTGGACACTTGTATTTCGTGAATGGCCTCATTCGAGAATCTCATACCTAAATCCCTAAGGCTTTCGGCATATTCAATGATGTTTTCAGCATAGTCGCCAATGCGTTCCAAATCGCGCACTGTCCGGTAGGTCGTAGCAAGATAGCGGTGGTCTTCGCTGTTGATTTGCCTTAAATTCGACAGTTTGGTCGTGAAATCCACGATGCTTTGGTTGAGGTAGTTGAGTTCTTCCTCGTCCTTCCTGAAAGTGTCAATTTCGGAAAAATCAAGTGTGGTGATGATGTCGAGTGAAAGATCGAAATTGTCTTTCGCTATCTTGGCCATGTTGATGATTTCCTTTTTCGTCTGTTCTACGGCGATAGGCGGCGTTTTCAACATATTGTAGTCGATATAATAAAGGTGTGGCTGGTTTGCGTTTTCGGCATCTTCTTTTTCGGGAATGATTTTCGTGACCAGCTTGACGAGATTATTGGTCAGCGGCATGATGGCCAAAACCGTAATCACATTGAAAACCGTGTGGAACATGGCGAGTTGTGTCTGAGGTGCTGACGGAAACAGCGAAGCAAACATGGTTCCGTAAGTGATGTTTCCTTTTGTGGCGAGGGAGATAATGCCTTCGGCAACGAGGAACAGTACAACGCCGCTAATGTTGAAAATCAGGTGAATCAGTGCGGTTCTTTTGGCGTTTTTGCTTCCCGAAATCGAGGCAATGATGGCCACCACGCATGAGCCGATATTCGATCCCATGGTGAGGAAAATGCCTTGGTCGAGCGTGATGAGTTGCGTGACGACCATGGCAATGGCAATGGATGTCATCACCGATGAACTTTGGATGATGGCTGTCAGAATTGCACCGATGACTACTAAAAGAATAGGATTCCCTATTTGCGCCAAAAACATTTTGACGGAATCGAGAGCGGCAAAGTCGCTCATCGAACTGCTCATCATGCTCAAGCCGACGAACAACATGCCGAATCCGGCCAAAATGCCGCCAATGGTTTTCGTTTTTGCTTTTTTGCCGAAAAGCGAAACCATGGCGCCGATTCCCGCAAAAGCCGAAAAAATGATGGTGGTCGAAATTGAATTGCTGCCGAACATGCCAAGGGCTACAATCTGTGCCGTTACCGTTGTGCCGATGTTGGCGCCGTAAATGATGGTCGCGGCTTGTGTCAGCGAGATGATGCCAGCATTGACAAATCCGATGACCATGACGGTTGTTGCGCCCGAACTCTGAATGGCGGCTGTTCCCAAAGTGCCGATGCCGACACCCAGCCATTTGCTGCCTGATGCTTTGGAAAAGAGTTGTTTCAGTTTGTTGGAACTTGCTGCTTCCAGATTGTCGCTCATCATCTTGCAGGCAATCAGGAAAATGCCTATTCCGGAAATGAGCGTTAGAATGGCGGAGATAATGGTAGTCGTGGTCATTGACTTTCGTTTTTGTATTGCAAAAATAGCGTGAAAAAGAAATGGTTTTTTATGTCTGATGCTGAATTAGTATAGATTTAACAATTTGCCGGGTTTCGATGTTCGATAGATGTTTTTCAAAAATAGGACATTGTAATGAAATAATCATTACTTTTGCGCCATAAATGTAAATGTGTATTTATA
>JAGHSL010000424.1 GCA_018065885.1 Candidatus Limimorpha equi | reverse complement strand
GCCCCCAGCAATACAAGCAACTGCTGATGGTGGCTGGCATGGACCGTTATTTCCAAATCGTGCGTTGCTTCCGCGATGAAGACCTCCGCGCCGACCGTCAGACTGAATTTACACAAATCGACTGCGAGATGTCGTTTGTCGAACAGGAAGACGTGCTGAATATGTTTGAAGGTCTTGCCAGACATCTCTTCAAGGAAGAGAAAGGCCTCGAATTTGGCGATTTCCCACGCATGACTTGGCACGATGCTATGAAATACTACGGCAGCGACAAGCCGGATATCCGCTTCGGCATGAAGTTCGTCGAACTCAACGATGTGGCTAAAGGAAAGAATTTCAGTTTGTTCGACAATGCCGACCTCGTTGTCGGTATCAATGCCGAAGGCTGCGCCGAATACACCCGCAAGCAACTTGATGCCTTGACGGAATTTGTCAAGCGCCCACAAGTCGGTGCCGGTGGTTTGGTTTACATTAAATATAATGCCGATGGCACATTCAAGTCGTCCATTGATAAATTCTTCACGCCTGACGATTTGAAACTCATCGCCGAAAAATTCGATGCAAAGCCTGGCGACCTGATGCTAATCCTCTGTGGCGAAGCCATGAAGACCCGCGTGCAGCTTTGCGCCTTGCGTCTCGAAATGGGCAACCAGCTCGGCCTGCGCAATCCTAACGAATATGCTCCATTGTGGGTCATCGACTTCCCGCTGCTCGAATGGGACGAAGAAACGCAACGCTACTATGCCATGCACCACCCATTTACGGCACCAAAACCGGAAGACGAAGCATTGCTCGACGACCCAACGAAGTGGGGTGACATTCGCGCCAATGCCTACGACATCGTGATGAATGGTGTTGAAGTCGGCGGCGGTTCCATCCGTATCCACAACCGCACCTTGCAGAACAAGATGTTCCACACCCTCGGCTTCACCGATGAAAAGGCTCAGGAGCAGTTCGGTTTCCTGATGGGTGCCTTCGAGTTTGGCGCACCGCCTCATGCAGGTCTGGCCTTCGGTTTCGACCGTCTCTGCTCGCTCTTCGGCGGCGCCGACAGCATCCGCGACTTCATCGCCTTCCCGAAGAACAACTCCGGCCGCGATGTGATGAGCGGTTCGCCGTCAGCCATCTCGCAGGAACAGTTGGATGAGTTGCAGATTGCTATAAGTGCAAAATGAATTATTAAATTATGGCAAAGCAAAAACAAATAGAGGCAATACGGTTATCTGATTTTCCAGAAGAAATCGATGAAAAAACTGGTTTAAAGTTTTATGGAGAAACTTCATACGAGAACCAGATGGCCGTATTGAGCCAATATTTGCATAACGGAAGCCTTGAAGGAAATGATACAGCTACAAAAAATCAGAGAGAAGAAATCATAGCTGCAATTCTTGAATTTTTGGAAAGAAAAAAAAGTCAACATTCTGATTTTGAATATGATTTGTCTGAAGATTTTGCTTCAATGGTTGCCGAGAATCCAGGACAATACAATTTATTCGAAGATTTTTTTAATGTTCCTTTTCCAAATCCACAACGAAGTAAACACACATTAATTGATTTGTTTGCAGGCATCGGAGGAATTCGACTTCCATTCAACGAATTAGGATACAAATGTGTGTTTTCTTCAGAATGGGATAAATTTGCTCAACAAACATATTTCGCCAACTTTGGTGAAATGCCATTTGGCGATATTACAAAAGAGTCAACTAAGAAACATATTCCTCAACATTTTGATCTTTTATTGGCAGGATTTCCATGTCAAGCTTTTTCAATTATGGGGAAAATGAAAGGTTTTGATGATATTCGTGGAACAATGTTTTTCGAAGTTGCCACTATTTTAGAACGGCATCGTCCACAAGCCATTTTATTGGAAAATGTGAAACAATTGACCACACACGACCACGGACGTACCTTCAAGACAATTCTTCGCATTCTTGATGAATTAGGTTATCACGTAAAATGGCAAGTACTAAATGCTCTTGATTTTGGATTACCGCAAAAACGCGAGCGTGTTATCATTGTCGGGTTTCAAAGTCAAAGTCAAATTGACAAATTTAGTTTTGATTTCACAAAAAAACCACATTCTCTCGAAAAAGTATTAGAAAAAGATGACGAAGTTGACCCTTCGCTATTTGCTTCAGAGATGATTCTTGCCAAACGCAAAAAACAAACGGAAAACAAACGTGTCTTTTATCCTTCAATTTGGCATGAAAACAAAGCAGGAAATGTTTCAATTCTTGATTACGCTTGTGCCCTACGCACTGGAGCTAGTTATAACTATTTACTAGTAAATGGAAAGCGTAGGCCTTCTTCCCGTGAATTATTGCGTTTACAAGGGTTCCCTGATAATTATAAAATAGCAGTTTCACATGGAGAAATTCGTCGTCAGACGGGGAATAGTGTTGCTGTACCTATGATAAGAGAAATAGCTCAAAAAATTGATTATATACTAAATATGAACTGAAGTATGGAACATCCAAAATTACGAGATTCTAAACGCCTGATTACCCACGAACCTTATCCTATCAATGAGATTCCGGAAGAAATTATCAAAAAAATTGGTAAAAAACTCGTTTATTTATTATGTGTAGGTTACAAAGACTTACCAGGAGATGAATGGGGAAATGTTTTCGCAGAAGCTATAGGTGGAACACATTTACAATCACCAGTAGGAATTGCAGATGTAACATTTAACAAAATGGCTTGGTCGATGAAAACCGTCAAAGCAAAAAATCCCCATCGTTCCAATGCTTCAATTCGATTGATTAGTGGACGTTGTTCTCCCGATTATTCGTATGGGATAAATAATCCCCATGAAGATATTGAAGCAACAGGGCGAGCCGTATTGAATATTTGGAATGAACGTGTTAACATTGCTCAGGACTATTATAATCCATTACGAACATCCATCTTGGTTCGCAGCGAAGATTTGCTTACATATACTCTTTTCGAAGAAGAAAACCATCGATTTGTAGCAAGTTCTTACCGTTGGGAAGAAAACAAGAACGGAAATCTGATAGGTGTGGAGATTGAAACAAATGAGCCCAAGTTCACATGGCAGCCTCATGGTTCTCAGTTTACCATTCATACACACGTTCCCACAAATGCTGTGAAATTCAGAATTAAGCAACCTCCAAAACTTGACATTGAAGAGACATTGAAACAAATTCATTTCTCCGATGATTGGGTTCAGATTTTATAATTAATTACCACAAAAAGATAATAAACAATGAAACGCTTACTCGTTCTCACCGGTGGTGGCGATTGCCCGGGCTTAAATGCCGTCATTCGTGCCATCGTGAAAAGAGCCTCTCAGGAAAAAGACTGGGAAGTGCTCGGCAGCATACAGGCCTACAACGGCATCCTTTGGGAGCCGACCGAAGTAGTGCGCCTGACGCCTGAAGCCGTGCGTGGTATCCATTTCCGCGGCGGCACCATAATTGAAACCACCAACAAGGGCGGCCCGTTCAGCTGGCCTGTCAAGAATGCCGACGGCACTTGGTCGACAGTTGACCGCTCCGATGAAATGCTTCGCAAACTGCAATACATGGGCATCGATGCGGTCATCAGCATTGGCGGCGACGGTTCGCAACGCATTTCACAGAAACTATATGAAAAGGGTTTGAACATCATCGGCGTGCCAAAGACCATTGACAACGACCTTTCCTCAACGGAATGTACTTTTGGTTTCCAGACCGCAGTTGAAATTGCTACCGAAGCCGTTGATAAACTAGTCACTACGGCTGCCTCGCACAACCGAGTCTTCGTGCTCGAAGTCATGGGACGCGATGCCGGTTGGATTGCCTTACATTCAGCCATTGCAGGCGGTGCCGAAGTGTGTCTGCTTCCTGAATTTCCATACGACATCAACATCGTGAAGGAGAGATTGGAAAGCCGTTTCGACCGTGACCGCGGCTTTGCCGTCGTGGTGGCTTCGGAAGGCGCACGCCCGAAAGACGGACAGCAGGTTTATGAAATCAGCAGCGAAGTCGGCTACGAAAACAAGAAACTCGGTGGCATCGGCCGTCGTTTCATCGAAGAGATGAAAGCCGCCGGCTTCACGCACGATATGCGCGAAACCACCTTGGGTCACTTGCAGCGTGGCGGCGTTCCGATTGCTTACGACCGCGTGCTTTCTGCCGAATTTGGCGTGAAGGCTTTCGAAATGGTTTTGAACGGACAGTTTGGCCAGATGGTAGCTTACCGTCATCCGGACTTGATTGCCGTGCCATTGAAAGAAGCCATCGCCCAACCAAACTTAGTGAAAATCGACAGCGATTTGGTCAAGACAGCCGAAGGTCTCGGCATTTCGCTAGGAATATAAAAAGGTAGCGAGGCGACGAGGCTGCGAGAACGCGAGGTTTTTAGGCCTCGAAATCTCGTAGCCCCGTGACCTCGAAATCCCGTGATCCCTATTATGAACATTTCCGTTATCAGCACAGCGCAGCAATGCAATGATTTCAATTTCAGCGGTCAAATTGCCGTTGTGATTGATGTTTTGCGTGCCACTTCAGTCATCACTACCGCCTTGGATAATGGAGCAAAATCGGTGATTCCTGTCAAGACGGTTGAAGAGGCGGAACAGGTTTTTTCGGCTTTACCAGAAGGTTCGGCCTTGAAAGGCGGCGAAAGACATTCCGTGAAAATCGAAGGCTTCGATTTGGACAATTCTCCTTTGAAATACAAAAGGAAAACCGTTGAAGGCAAGGACATCATCCTGACCACGACCAACGGAACAAACGCCATCAACAATGTCCGTCAGGCAGAAAAAGTCGTTTTGGCCTGTTTTCGCAATTTGGATGCTGTTACCGATTATTTGATTGAAAACCAAAAAGATATTTCCATTGTTTGCTCTGGAACCGAAGGCCGTTTTTCGTTGGACGACGGTTTGTGCGCTGGCATGTTGATACATCTGCTCAAGGCGAAAACGAAATGCGAGTGTGATGATTTAGGCATTCTTCTGGAAAGGTCGTACCAAAGCAGTGCCAGCAATCTTTTTGTCGCATTGACGGCATGTTTCCACGTTAAAAGACTCTTTGCCTTAGGTTTTTACGACGATTTGAAATTCTGCCTCGAAACCAATTGCGTGAAAACCGTTCCTATTCTTAACGGCAATAAAATCATCGCTTTACGGTAATATTCCGTGGACTAAAATTCCCAAGTAATTTCCTATCGCATAACCAACGACACCCACCGTGATGCCAGTGATGATGACTTTTCTGTTTTTCATCGATTCGGCAATCATCGGGACGAAAAGCGGCGAATTGATTAAGGCAACGGATGAAATCACCATCGTGTCGGAATCGATTTTGAAGATTTTGGCCAGCAAAACCGAAAGGAAAAGCGAACCGAAAATGACGAAGGCAATGTAAGCGATAATGCTAAGACTTGCGCGGTAATCGATGGCGGTAACATCGACCATGGAAGCCACTACCAAACTGAAAACCAACACCAAATACATGCCCGCATCGTAACTTTTTTCCATCTTTCGGACACCCGGAATGAACGATGCCAAAATGGAAAAAGTGGTCAGGGAAAGAATCAAAATAAGCATATTGTCAATCTTGTGCGCAATCAGAAAACTGATGCCCATGCTGGCACCGACAATCAAAAGCGACAGTCCGAAAGCCGCCATCGTTTTGCCAAAATGCTGACGGGTGAAAATGCCTTCGTATGTATGTGTTGCATCGCTGATGCTATTCAATTCAACATTTTCCGCCGACTCATTTTGCACCTTTTTCTTTGAAAGCAATTTACGGAATAGCTTGATTCCCACGCTCATAAGAAAAACCAAGTAAACGAAACTAATCAACATATCGAATGTGTTGACCAAAACATAAGTCGTTTCATCGATGCCAAGCGCCATTTTGATGGAAGCCAGATTCGGTGTGCCGCCCGTGTAGACGCCAACCAAGAGACTTGCCACATCTTTCATGTATCCATTCCCTTGATTGAAAATGAAATAGCCGCCAATATCAGTGGCCATAACTGACACCACACCTATTATTAATGCCGCCACTGCACTTTTCAAAGGCCAATGACGGAAATCGCAGCCAAACAAAATCATCGGGATGGCCAACAGAATCGTCACACTGGTCAGCGTGTCTTGCAGACCTGCAATGACTTCGTTTAGGCCTAAAGGAAAAATGAAAAGATTGGCAACGAGAATGCCAACGCCATAAAGGAGCAGAATCTCGCCTACTTTGTTCAGAGCCTTACTCCGCTTACAACCATAAATGACCAGGGCCGGAAAAAGCAGATAGAATATGAGAAACAACGCCTGTATCATGGCATTACATCAGCATCCTATCGCCCTCGAAATCACCAGTCTTAGGATTTCTGATGTTCCTTCACCGATTTGCAGGATGCGCTGGTCGCGATAGAAGCGTTCCATGTCGAATTCCTTCAGCAGGCCGTGGCCGCCCATCACCTGAACGGCATTGTCGCAAACCTCGGCGGCGACTTCCGAACAATACAGTTTCGCCATAGCCGCTTCCTTGCCAAACGGACGGTGCTGGTCTTTCAGCCAGCAAGCCTTGTAAAGCAATCCGCGTGCGGCTTCAATCTTCATGGCCATGTCGGCAAGTTTGAAACCGACAGCCTGGAATTTGCAGACGGGCTTTCCAAACTGCACGCGCTTCTGCGAATAAGCCAAAGCCATTTCGTAAGCTCCTTGCGCACAGCCCAAACCCATGGCGGCAATCGAGAGACGACCCGAATCCAAAGTAGCCAACATCATGTGAGAACCTTCGCCGGGTTCGCCGAGAATGGCTTCCTTAGGCAAACGCACGTTGTTGAAAACCAGTTTTCCCGTGTTGGAAGCACGCCACATCATTTTGTCGTCCATAGGCGTTTGCGTGAAACCTTCCACACCATTTTCGACCAACAAGGCCGTAAATTCCGGTTTGCCATCTTTAGTGCCCGAAATGGCTTGCACGCTGGTTCCCAATGTGATAGGCGTTGCGCTGTTGGTGATGAAAATCTTGGTGCCGTTCAGCAGCCATTCATCGCCTTGGCGGATGGCCGTGGTCTTGGTGCCGCGCGAATCGGAACCGGCATCTTCTTCAGTCAGGCCGAAGCCCCAAAGTTTGTCCTTGCAAAGTTGAGGCAGGTATTTGCGTTTCTGCTCCTCTGTGCCGTAATCCTTGATGGGGCCTATGCCCAAAGAGTTGTCGGCAGCAATGGTGGCAGCCGTCGATCCATCGACACGCGCCAGTTCCTCAACGGCAATGATGTAGGTGAG
>JAGHSL010000205.1 GCA_018065885.1 Candidatus Limimorpha equi | reverse complement strand
GAAAGCCGGTTTTTCTTCGACGAAAGAGGCAATTGCATCGCTCATATTCAATGGATGCCGGATTCACCAAGTAGAGAATACTATTTCATGGTGTATAAGATTGGTTATTATGAATAATGAAACTTTGATTGAAATTATTCATTATGTCACGAAACAATCATCCATCATATCCAAAAAATTCCTAAATTTGCCGAATTAATAATTTAAAGCTATGGGATTCTTCTATAGACAACAACCAAGGAAATTCAACTACATTCCAAGATATTACGACCCCGCAAAAGAAGAATGGGAAAAGAAAAAGGCCGAAAAAGGTCTGGATGCAAACTTGAGCCACGAGGAGCAGCTGCGTATGCAGATGCGTTCGAAATGGGGCAACACGCAGGATGAGGAAACGCCGGCCGAACGCCGCAACCGCCTCATCCGCCGTATCGTCCTCGGCGCGGTCATCGTTTTCATTTTCTATTTTGTGTTCTGTACGCCAGTCTTGACGAACATCGTCAGTGGCCTGATGGGAAAGTGATAATATGTTGGACATCATTAAATTACTTCCCGATAGCGTAGCCAATCAGATTGCGGCAGGCGAAGTGATTCAGCGTCCTGCATCGGCTGTCAAAGAGCTGATGGAGAACGCCTTGGACGCTGGCGCAACGCAAATCGACTTGGTTGTGAAAGATGCCGGCAAATCGCTGATTATGGTCATCGACAACGGCTGTGGCATGTCGGAGACCGATGCGCGGTTGTGTTTCGAGCGTCACGCGACCTCGAAAATCAGCAAGGCTGAGGATTTGTTTTCCATCCGCACCATGGGCTTCCGTGGCGAGGCTTTGGCAAGTATCGCGGCCATCGCACAAATGGAATTGAAGACACGACGCAAGGAAGATGAAGTCGGCACGAAAATCATCAACGAAGGCTCGGTTATCAAGGAACAGACCTTGATTCCGATGTCGGTTGGTACGACTTTCACCATTAAGAACCTGTTTTTCAACGTTCCGGCAAGGCGTAACTTCCTGAAATCCACTGCATCGGAAATGCGCCACATCGTCGAAGAGTTTACTCGTGTGACCTTGATGAATCCTCAAGTCGCCTTCACGCTCAATAGCGACGGCAAGGAAATCTACCATCTTTATGCCGGCAACCTGAAACAACGCATCATGGGCTTGTTTGGCAATAATTACGAGGAAAAGCTGTTGCCTGTCAATCAGGAGACCGAGCGTGTGCGCATCAACGGCTATATCGTCAAGGCGGAATTTGCCCGCAAGACGCGCGGCGAGCAGTATTTCTTCGTCAACAACCGTTTCATCAAGCATCCTTATCTGCATCACGCCATCGAAAACGCCTATCTGGAAATGATTCCAAAGGACAGTTTTCCAGGCTATTTCCTCAATATCGAGGTTGATCCGGCCGACATCGACATCAACATTCACCCGACCAAAACGGAAGTCAACTTCTTGGATGTCAAGCTGGTGTATGCTATTTTGCATGCGGCGGTACGCAAAGCCATCGGGCAACACAACCTTTCCCCAATGATTGATTTCGAGGAATCGCCCAATCCCGACATCGATTTCGGCGAGGTGGTTAAATCGGGACGTTCCATCGTGCAGCCAACCATTTCCATTGACGAAAACTATAATCCTTTCAATCAGCCTGTTAGCGGTAATTCGCGCCCATCGTTCCAAGGCAGTTCTTTCCATCCCGAAAGACCCTGCAATACGGGCGATTGGCGTTTGCTTTACGGCGACAGGGTAGACCAAACGGAAGAAAAAACACCGCAGGAAACCCAACCGAAGAGCCAGTATATGCAAGTGAATCAGTCGTATATACTGACTTCGGTGAAATCAGGCATTTTGGTTATCGACCAGCATTTGGCGCACATGCGTATTCTGTTTGAGAAATTCCAGAAACAGTTGGAAAACAGTGGCGGCATTTCGCAGCAGGAACTGTTTCCGCAGCCCATTAGCCTGAACTTAAACGACGCTTCGTTGTTAAAGGAACTGATGCCTGATTTGGAAAACCTGGGATTCCGTTTGGAACAGGCCAATCCGACGACCTTCATGATTAACGGAACGCCAGCCGATTCGTCGGGGACGGATGCCGTGACGCTTTTGGAGAAAATATTAGAGAATTATAAGATAAACCGCACTGATTTACAATTGGATAGAAAACTGAATCTGGCAAAGACCATGGCAACGCAACTTTCCATGAAACCGCAAACACCATTGTCGGAAACCGAGATGCAGCACCTTGTGGATCAGTTGTTTGCCTGCAATGTGGCCGAAGTGGCACACAATGGCAAAAAAACGTATTATATTCTTACAATTGATGAACTTATGTCGCGTTTCAATTAAAGGATAAAAAAGTTCAAAATTGTTCAAAAGTCTAACAGTCAAACCATTTAAAAGTCTAAATGTCAAATTGTCTAACAGTCTAATAGTCCACAAGTCGAATAGTCAAATAGTCAACAAACAAATACCCAACAGTTCAACATAAAATGAGTCAACAATTTAGTCCAACGGGATTTTCCATTCTGCCAACAGTCGTTAAGAATCTGTTGATTATCAACGTACTGATGTTTTTGGCAACATTCACTTTCAATCGTTTCAACATCGATTTGAACAGCATTCTGGGACTGCATTTTTTCATGGCCTCCGATTTCAAGCCTTACCAAATCATCACTTACATGTTCATGCACGGCAACTTTGAACACCTGTTTTTCAACATGTTCGCCTTGTGGATGTTCGGTAACACACTCGAAAATATGTGGGGTTCGCAGCGATTCCTGCTTTTCTACATGATATGTGGCATTGGTGCCGGCTTGTGCCAGGAATTGGTGCAATACATTCAGTATGCCACTCAACTGGCTGAATACGATTATGTTAATCTTAGTGGAGTCAGAATGCCGATGGCGCAATACCTCAATTTGATGACCACGGTCGGTGCTTCGGGTGCCATTTACGGTTTGCTTCTGGCTTTCGGTATGATGTTTCCGAATGCCATGATTTACCTTTATTTCTTTATTCCGCTGAAAGCCAAGTGGTTTGTCATCGGCTATGCCATCATTGAATTGGTCAGTGGCTTCGTTGGCGGTGGCAATATCGCTCACTTTGCGCATTTGGGCGGCATGTTATTCGGCTTGATTTTGATTCTCCATTGGAAAAAGAAAGGAAACCTCTACTCATGAATCCGATGTTTGGCAATAGGGGATACGGCTACAACCGTCCGAATTTCGGCGATACGATGAAGGCGTTTTTTGCGCAGAAATCGGCATTGAATTACTTGCTGATTGCTAATGTCGGCATTTGGATCATGGTGGCTATGGTCAATGTGGTGGCTTGGCTCTTTAAGTCGGAGAGTGTCAATATTTTGGTGCGTTTCATGGCCTTGCCTTCAAGCCTGCAAGTCTTGGCTACGAAGCCTTGGACTGCAATTACATACATGTTTCTGCATGAGCGTTTCTGGCACTTGTTTTTCAACGTGTGGATGCTCTATTTCGGCGGCATGATTTTCGTGCGCTTTCTTTCTGATAAAAAACTGGTTTGGACATACGTCATCGGCGGGTTGTTCGGAGCGCTGTTTTTCGTGCTGGCTTACAACGTTTTCCCTGTCTTTGAGGATGTTAAGCAGACTTCAATTGTGATGGGGGCCTCAGCCTCGGTGCTCGCGATTTTGGTTGCGGCAGCCGCCTACAAACCCGATTATGAATTGAATATTTTGCTTTTCGGAAGATTGAAATTCAAATGGTTAGCCATAATTTTTGTCGTCATTGACCTGCTGAGCATCAGTGCTGAAAATCCAGGCGGACACATTGCACATTTGGGCGGTGCCTTGTATGGCTTTCTTTATGGTTTTCTGATGCGCAAGGATTTCGATTTTGGCAAGATTTTCCGTTTGCCGAAACGCAGCGGAATGAAATATACGCGGTATAAAACCGTTAAAGATGAATCTAAACGTCCTGTTTCCGACGAGCAATACAATCAGCAACAAGCTGAAAAAGAACGTGATGTGGATGCCATTTTGGATAAGATTGCCAAAAACGGCTACACAAGTCTCACGCAGGACGAAAAGGATTTTTTGTTTAAGAACAGTCGATAGAAATTATCATGTATAACGATAAAAATAATGGCAGAAGGAGAGGCTTTTTCGGAAGCCTGATAGTCGCAGGCTTAGGCCTGTTGGCGCTCATCGGTTTGTTTGCCATGGCTTTGAGCGTGTTGAATCCGTATATCGACCCACAGCATTTCGTGTGGACCTCGTTTTTCGGTTTGGCTTTTTGGGAGATTCTCATCTTCAATCTACTGGTTTTCTTTGCATTGCTTATGATGCGTTCCCGTGTCGTTTGGATTACGGTGTTGGCACTTCTTGTTTCCATTCCGGGTTTCATGAAATCCTATTCTTTTGGCAAGAAAACCGCCGACATGGGCGATTTCCGTGTGATGACTTATAATGTACACAATTTCCATCATGTTGATGAAAAGACGTCGAGCGAAGATTTTGCCCAAGCCATTATCGAAAAGGTGATTGACCAGAATCCCGATGTGCTGTGCTGTCAGGAATTTGCATCCTATCAGAAAGGTGTGACGCGTCCGAAATGCATAGAGCAGTTCGCAAAATCTGCTGGTTTCCAGCATGTTTATTACAATTTGAAAAGGAATTATGGCGGTAATGTCGTCTTCTCGAAATATCCTTTGTCGAAAGTCGATGAAGAGTCGGGATTTGGAAAGGAAAACACTTACGGCATCATGGTGAAAGTCGATACGGGCGAGAAAGGAACGTTCTATGTCGCCGATGTGCATTTGCTCTCTTATATGATTACCGACGACGAAATTGATGTGCTGATGGAGTCGACAAAATCGCAGGAAAACCTTGAAGAGATTGGAAAATCGGTGTTTCGCAAGCTGAAATTTGCCTTCGAGCGCCGCAGTGCCGAACTGAAAGAGGTCTTGGAAACCATGCCGCATGTCGATGGCCCGATTATCATGTGTGGCGATTTCAACGATGCACCGCTTTCGTTCACTTACCAGCAAATGCAAAATGCAGGTTTTTCGGATAGTTTCGTGAAAGTGGGACAGGGCATCAAGCCGACTTACGGTGGTCGCCTGCCTCTGTTGAGAATAGATTATATGTGGGTTAATGACGATGTTACGCCCGTGAAATACAAGCGTTTGCGTTTCAAGGCTTCGGATCATTATCCTGTGATTTTGGATTTTAATGTTAAGTAGGCCACTGGCCATTGGCAGTTGGCTACTGGCACGTTTAAACAATGAGAAAAACAAAATCTTTGATTATTGATAATTGAGCAGAAGCCAAGAGCCAAATGCTAGAAGCAAAAAAACGAACAATTATAAAATACACAAAATATGACACTTATCAAATCAATTTCCGGTATTCGTGGAACGATAGGCGGACAGCCAGGCGACAACCTGACACCTATCGACATGGTGAAATTCACCGCAGCTTTCGTAAAGTTCATTCAACATGGTGGTGTTGAGCGTCCGAAAGTCGTTGTCGGTCGCGATGCCCGTATGTCGGGTTTCTTCGTCAATCAAATCGTGTGCGGCACCTTGCAAGCCATGGGCGCTGATGTCTTGGACATCGGTCTGAGCACCACACCAACTACGGAAATCGCCGTTACAGGCCTGAAAGCCGATGCCGGCATTATCCTCACGGCAAGCCACAATCCGGCTCAATGGAATGCTCTTAAACTGTTGAATAACAAGGGTGAATTTATTTCTGCCGCTGAAGGCGCATGGCTTTTGGATGTGGCCGCCAAAGATGACTTCGACTTCGTGGAAATCGGCAAAATCGGCACCTATCAACAAGTTGACGGTTGGATGGACAAGCATGTTGAAATGGTTTGCCAGCTGCCTTTGGTCAACAAGGACGTGATTGCCAAGGCCAATTTCAAGGTCGCTGTCGATGCTGTCAATTCGACGGGTGGCATTGCCATTCCTAAGATGTTGCGTGCCTTGGGCGTGAAGGAAGTGCTTGAACTCAACTGCGAGCCGACCGGCAACTTCGCCCATACGCCGGAACCTTTGGCACAAAATCTTACCGACATTTGCCGTTTTGTCAAGGAACAAGGCTGCGATTTCGGTGTCGTCGTCGATCCTGATGTCGACCGTCTCGTCTTCGTGAAGGAGGATGGTGAATTGTTTGGCGAGGAATATACACTCGTTTCCGTTGCCGATTTCATTCTGAAACACACGCCTGGCACAACAGTCTCCAACCTTTCATCGACACGTGCTTTGCGCGATGTGACCCACAACCACGGCTGCGAATATTATGCAGCGGCAGTGGGCGAGGTGAATGTGGTCGAGAAGATGAAGGAAGTCGGTGCTGTCATCGGTGGCGAAGGCAATGGCGGCGTCATTTATCCTGAAATCCACTATGGCCGCGATGCCCTTGTCGGTACGGCACTGTTCCTCACGCAATTAGCCGAAAAGAAGGTGAAATGTTCAGAACTGAAAAAGACTTATCCGGTCTATGTGATGTCGAAGAACAAGATTCAGCTCACCCCGACAACTGATGTCGATGGCATCCTCGCCAAGTTCGCTGAGAAATACAAGAACGAGAAAGTCACCACCATCGATGGCGTGAAGATTGACTTCGAAGAAGGTTGGGTCCACCTCCGTAAATCGAACACCGAGCCTATTATCCGCATCTATTCTGAAGGCAAGACCGAAGCCGAAGCTGAGCGTTTTGCCAACATGATTCTGGAAGAGGCTAAGAAGATGGTGTGATTTTTTTGATATGTCTGCCCCGAAAATCTTTCAAAATCAAATCAATAATTGATTAAAAATCATTGTTTGCATGTTCAAATGGACGGGTAAATACAAGATTTAGAAAGCAATACTTACCGCAATGAAAAAAGTTCATTTTATCGCTATAGGCGGCAGTGCCATGCACAACCTTGCCATCGCCTTGCACCGCAAGGGTTATGAAGTGACTGGTTCGGACGACGAAATCTTTGAGCCGTCGAAATCGCGCCTCGCCAATGAGAGCATTCTGCCCGAAAAATGGGGCTGGTATCCCGAAAAACTCGACAATTCGTATGATGCCGTCATCTTAGGCATGCATGCCCGCATCGACAACCCAGAACTGGTCCGCGCTCAGGAACTTGGACTGAAAGTTTATTCTTATCCTGAATATCTCTACGAACAGAGCAAGGACAAGACGCGCATCGTCATCGGCGGCAGCCACGGCAAGACGACCATTACATCCATGATTCTGCATGTGCTGAAACAGGTCGGCATTGAGACCGATTTCATGGTGGGCGCTCAGATAGAAGGCTTCGATGTCATGGTGCGCCTGAGCGAAACGGCAAAATACATGGTGATGGAAGGCGACGAGTATCTTACTTCGCCCATCGACCGCGTGCCGAAATTCCATCATTATCATCCTGATATTGCAGTCATCAGTGGCATTGGCTGGGATCATGTCAATGTTTTCCCGACTTTCGACTGCTATTTGGAACAGTTCCGCATTTTCGTGAAGACCATCGAACCAGGCGGCTGCCTGATTTACGACGGCACGGATGCCGAAGCTGAAAAGATAGCGCAAGGCGCAAAAGTCAAGACATACGGCTATGGCGTGCATCCTTTTGAAAACGAAGGTCTCAGCACGAGTCTGATTTTGCCCGACGGTAGTAGGAGAGAGGTCGGCGTTTTTGGCAGCCACAACATGAAAAACATCAACGCGGCACGTTTGGTCTGTCAGCAGTTGGGTGTCAGCGATGCTCAGTTCTATGAGGCCATTGCATCGTTCAAGGGTGCTGCAAGACGTCTGGAATTATTGTTTGAAGGTAATGGCAATTACATTTTCCGCGATTTTGCTCATGCGCCTTCAAAGGTCAACGCATCGGTCAAGGCTTTGCGCGAGCAGTTTCCTGACAATCATCTGCTTGCCGTGTTCGAATTGCACACTTACAGCAGCTTGAGCGAGGTCTTCATCGACCATTACCGCGATGCCTTGAGCGCAGCCGACCAAGCCATTGTTTTCTATGACCCACATGCCGTGGCCATTAAGAAACTGGAATTGATGCCCGATGAGAGAATCATTGCAGGCTTTGGCCGCAGCGATTTGAAAGTGGTTCACAACAAGGCCGAACTGATGGCTTTGCTTACCGAATCGCCAAAAGAAAACGTCATCGGCGCATTTATGAGTTCTGGCGATTTCAACGGCCTGACTACCGATGATTTAAGGTCGTTGTATGCGTGATAATGGGACTGTTGGACAGTTAGACAATTGGACGATTTGACTATAAAACATCTTCTTGGTTCAGAATGCTTTCTTAATCGAACTTGAATACGTCCTGATTTATCTTTTGGTCGTATTTCAAATTGGTCAGATTGTAAATGGAATGGTCGCCGTTGGAAGCCGTGTATTCAAATTTCTTGAGTTTGAAATTTGTGGAATAGTGCAAGACAATGTGATTGAAGCCCAGCAACACTTTCTTTTTTGAAATCAGGGTGACGACATACTCGTTTTTCTCTTCCTTGACGGAGAGGTTGAAATCGCATTCGTCGGCCAACTGCTGGCATTTTCCTTGAAAGGCGTACAATAAGATGCTTTTGATTCCTCTCATCAGTTTGTGGCGGTTGCTGTAAGTGCCGTGAAACATGCCGTGGTCGAAATAGATTTTGTCTCCCGACAATATGATTTTATCGTTGTTGGTGAAATGCATGGATAACAGGTTTGGAACTGAATAGTAAACATTCCCGCTGCACTTCTTGATTTTCCCTGAATGCAGTTGCTGGACTTCCGAAATTTGTCCTTCGGTGGTTTTAATCTGCCTGTTGGTGAAGGCAATGGTGTCGAGCAGCCATTTTTGTCTTAGGGCAACGGAATCAATTTCGTCCTGCGCCCAAGCCGAGAGCGAAATCAAGCAAAGAAGTATGAGTGTTATCCTTTTCATTTTCAGTAATATGTGCTATTTTATCGTGTAAGTGGTAACGGAACCGTCGAATTCTTCCAAAACCATGTTGAAGAGTTGTAAAGTCTTTGAGTCGTATTCAAGGACAACTTTTGAATAACCTTTCACCGCTTTTTTCTGAGCTTTCAGTGTGGCAATCACGGCTTCTTTCGTTTCTTCCACGCTGAGGGTGGAACTGACCGCTGTGGCCAAGCTGCGGAGTTCACCATTGAATGACGACAAAAGCAGCTGGCTCAAGGTTCTCATGGGCTTGTTTTTGTTCAAGTCGAACTTTTTGGCCTTTCCGTTGCGTTTCAGCGACATTGTGTTGCCGGAAATGGAAAAATATTCGGTCGAATCGGCGTAATTCATTGTAAGATTGGAGTCTGAATTGTATTGAATTTTTCCTTCAAGTGTTTGGGGCGTGTTGCCAGTCCATTGGCGAATTTCACAAAAATCACCCGAGCGGCTTTGAACTTGGTCGTTTGCCTGTTCGATTCTGTCGAGCAAAGCATCTGAATTTTGCGCGTTGGCATTCAATGTCAATAATGAAATCGTGATGATGACGATAAGGGTAAAGATGTTTCCTTTTTTCATTTTTCAGCTATTTTTGAATCAGTTTTAATGTTTTGCAATTCGGTTGTGCATCCACTTGCTTTTCATCAAAAGACGGAACAGGAGTGGCTCTAAAGTATGGGTTATCAGCAAGGTTGCAACCATGCCGATGATGGTTGTCGTACCGATGGAATAGATGGCGGGATGGTTGGAGAAAAGCAGCGAAACCACCACGGTCAGCAGCACGAATGCCGAGAACAGAATGGCGGTTTTGTGGCAGATTAAAAGTTTGTCGTTGCCGCCGCGTTCCCTATCGATGAGGCCGTCCATGACGAAAATGCTGTAATCGACACCTATGCCAAAGATGAACGATGAAATGACGATATTCAGGATGTTGAAATCGATGCCCAAAATGGCCATCATGCCCTGCACCACATACCAGCTGAGAAACATAGGCATAAAGGTCAGCAAGGCGATGAAAATATCCAAATAGGAGAAAATCAGTACGATAAGGACGAATAGTGATGAAATCAGCAGCACTTTTTGGAAATCGGAATGTACGATTTCAAGCATGTCGCCCGTATAATAATAAGGGTCAATGACAATGGCGTTGGGAATTTCAGCAATGGCATCGTTCACCGGCATGGCATCTTTTTCTTCATTCATCAGGGCGGAAACAAACACCATCCAATGACCGTCGGCGGTCTGTTCTACAAAATTGCTTTGAAATTCTTCGGGCAAGGCTTCCGATTCGGGCAACGAAATGGGTTCATAGTCGGCTTCGACAAGCACTTGAGCCAAGGAAGGAGCATTTTCCAGCAAGGTGTGTTCGACCCAATATTCCTGCCAGCGGTCGATGTTTTCCTGCTGTTCGTCAAGCGGAATGAGCAGTTCCTGCATCGTGCCACGGCTGTTGATTAAGCCGATTTCTTTCAGGCTGTCGAGTTTTGAAGCTACTTTTCTTGCCGTCAGAATGGCATCGTCCAATGTTTCACCCGAACCGGCATAAAACATGCTGAATTGTCCGCCGTTGATTTTGTTGCAATATAGTTGTTGCGACCTCACCACGTTTGGGCGCGTGTAACCGATATGGTTCAAATCGGTATCGAATTTCACGTTTCTTGAAGTGATTGTCGTGACAATGATAATGATGACCAACAGTCCGATCAGCCAGTATTTTCTGTCTAAAGGATAGGCATTGATGCGGTCGGCAAGTTCAAAAGCCCGTTTCGATTTGCGGTTTTGCTCAGGATGGAAGAAATGAGGCAAAAAGATGAGCGCGAAAAGTGTTGTCCCGACAAGCGCAAATGAGGCGAACAAGCCAAAGTCGCTCAGCAATTCGCTGGTTGTGAACATCAGGCTGACAAAAGCGCCAATTGTGGTAAGTGAACCCAAACACACGGGGCGAGCCTGTTCGCTGATGACTTGTTCAGGGTCGGAAACGTATTTGTAATGAGTCAGGACGTGAAGCACATAGCTCATGGCAACGCCAAGCACTATGGTTGCCATGCCGATGGCCATGAACGACATGCTGCCTTTCAGAACATAAATCGCCGCCATGGCGAAAAGTGCGCCGTAGACGACTGGTGCGAGAAGCAGAAGCAGGGTGGAACGGTTCTTGAAACACAGGCAGATGACAAAGCAAATGACAATCAGCGAAAGTCCGATGGTCACAATTAGGTCGCGCTTGATGATGTTTGAATTGTCGGTGCCACCGACCGCCGAGCCGTGGAAAAGGATTTCGATTTCGGGATGGCTGGCATGAAAGGCTTCGCGTTCTTCTCTCATCAATGAAACGAGCTGCCCTGTGACTTTCGTGTCTAATGCGTTGAATGACGGATTGATATATGCAACCGCAACGGTCGAATCGGGCGAAAACAGATGGCCGTCAATCATGGCATAACCTGTCGATGAATCGGAAAGCAGGCTGGCGGCTTCTTCGGGCACTTCCTCCGGACAGCCGTCTGCAATCCATTTTTCAAGTATTGGGTACATTTCGGGTGTGACGAAAGTGGCGGCCTGGTTGGTGACGAAATCCAAGGCGTTCATCTGCATGTCGTCGTCGATTTTCCAAAGGCAGCTGGTGATGCAATGATTCGGGTCGTGAGCCATCAGGCTGTCGATGTAGGTGTCGGAGGCTTCGACCAATTCTTCGGGGCTGACCTCGTAGCCTTCGCGAGCTTGAAACTCGACAAAAACTTTGTCCTTGACTTTCATGTTGCTGAAAGCGAGTTCCGCTTCGCGCATCTTGTCGGTCGAGGGAAACAGTTGAATAAGGTTTTCTTCAAATTCTATTCGTGTGGCCAAAAAGCCGAAAACTATGGTCGTGCCAATTAAAATCGTCCACATCAAGGATTGGTGGTCTTTGAAGTAACGATAGATGGCGATAAAAAAGCGATTCATTTAGTCGTAGTTATTTATAAGGTGCTGTAAAAGCGTGCAAAAATACGGAATTTAGGCATACAAATTGAAAGCAAGGCAAAAAGGAATGACTTTTTGCGCAAAATCATCTTTAAAAACTATAATAAAAACGGGACATCTACTCCAATGGTGAATGTCCCGTTTTTGTGTGAAATGCAAGTAATTACATCACGGAAAGCAATTCTCGTCCAATACGGTGAAGCCCTTCTACAATGCGCTGTCTTTGTTCTGGCCGTGGATTGCGTACACCATTGGCATAATGCGACAATTGCCTTTGGTTGATGCCAGTGGCACGGCTCAATGCGGCAATGGTTGCGTATGGCTCGCAAGCGTGAATCAAGGCCGCTGCGCTTATGTAGTTGTATTCCAATTCATAGTCGCCTTCGGCCAGCCATTGCGGGACATCATCACCATCTTCAATCATGCCCTCAATATGAAAACGGAGTGTTTCTATGGCTTCTTTTTTTAGTTCGTCGATGGTGGTTGCCGTAATGACAATTGCACCTGGAACATTTTCATTAAATGAGGCGCAAAAGTTTTTTTCACACCATTCAACATCAATTCTGATTTTTTCCATGTCGTTCTTATTTTAAATTGTTGAAATGTGGTTGCGTTATTATTTCCATCCAGCCTGTTTCCAAATGCTATTCAGTAACTCTTGGGTCAAGGTGTCGCTATTATGACCACTTACAGTTACTTTGCCTTTTTTGTCGGGATGTTTGAACTGTCGGTGGTCGCCTTTCGTGTAGTAGCATTGCCAGCCGTCTTTTTCTAGCAATTTTATCACCTCAATTACCTTGTGCTTTTTCATTTGTGATTGTTTGATGCAGCAAAGATAGTAAAAATAATATCAATACGGTAAAAAAAACAGATATAAAAACAGGGACATCCACAAAAAAGCGAATGTCCCGAGGTAGTTGAATCAGGTAATACCTTATTATTTGTCCAAACTCATCAGAAATTCTTCGTTGTTGATGGTCTTGGCGACACGATCCTTGAGGAATTCCATGGCTTCGACAGGAGTCATGTCGGCGAAATGCGTACGCAATGCCCAGACACGTGCCAATGTGGTTTCGTCGACCAGAAGGTCGTCGCGGCGTGTGCCTGATGCCACAATGTCGATAGATGGGAAAATACGCTTGTTCGACAGACGACGGTCGAGTTGCAGTTCCATGTTGCCCGTCCCCTTGAACTCCTCGAAGATGACTTCATCCATCTTGGAGCCGGTGTCAATCAAGGCAGTAGCCAAAATGGTAAGCGATCCGCCGTTTTCAATCTTACGGGCTGCACCAAAGAAACGCTTCGGTTTCTGCAAGGCGTTGGCCTCGACACCACCGGAAAGCACTTTGCCGGAAGCAGGGGAGACGGTGTTGTAGGCGCGTGCCAGACGGGTGATGGAGTCTAAAAGAATGACCACGTCGTGACCACATTCGGTCAAACGCTTGGCTTTTTCGAGGACGATGTTGGCAATCTGAACATGTTTCGATGCCGGCTCGTCGAAGGTCGAGGCGATGACTTCGGCATTCACGCTGCGTTGCATGTCGGTGACTTCTTCAGGACGCTCGTCAATCAATAATATGATAAGGTAAACCTCTGGGTGGTTGGCGGCAATGGCGTTGGCCACTTCCTTCAGCAACACGGTTTTACCCGTCTTCGGTTGTGCCACAATCAGACCACGCTGGCCTTTGCCGATAGGCGCAAACATATCCATGATACGGGTCGAAATGGTGGCACCTTTATGTCCCGTGATCTTGAATTTTTCATTTGGGAACAAAGGCGTCAGGTAGTCGAAAGATATGCGGTCGCGGACTTCTTCAGGTCTTCTTCCGTTGATGTAATCCACCTTAATCAGTGGGAAGAACTTTTCACCGCTTTTCGGAGGACGGATTGAACCCAGCACGGTGTCGCCCGTTTTCAAGCCGAACAGCTTGATTTGCGATTGCGAGACGTAAATGTCGTCAGGTGAAGGCAGGTAGTTGTAATCCGACGAACGCAGGAAACCGAAACCTTCAGGCATGATTTCCAACACACCTTCAGCCTGCACCACTCCGTCGAATTGACTCAACAGTTCGTCACGTTGGTTCTTTTCAGGCTTTTCAACTGGCTTTTCGGCTTTTTCTGTTTGTTTTTCTTCCTGTTTTTCTACGGTTTCCGATGCTTCAACAGACTCTGGCGTCTCAACGGCTTCTGATGTTTCGGGTGTTTCAATTGCTTCGGAAGTTTCTGTCGTATCGATAGCTTCAAAATCCTGTCTTTCAGGTGTTTCTTCCTGTTCGAGCACTATGGCGTCTTCGTCAACAACGGCGTTTACGGTTTCTGCCTGCTGCTTTTTCTTCTGCTTGAATTTATCGTTTTTGTTGAATTTTTTCTTTTCGGATTTTGCTTCAGGATTTTCACTCACCATATCCGATGTGTTGTTTATAACATCTTCGTCAACAACTTGAGGCTTTTCTTCGGCGGGAGCGACAATATTTTTCTTTTCCTGCAATTTTTCTGACTCCAAAGGACGGGTGGAAAAAGCCTTTTCCGGCTGTTCTGCATTGCCGTTGTGGGAGATGCGCGGACGCTTGTTGCGCTTTTGTTGCTGTGGTGGTTGTTCCTGTGTTTCAGCTGGCTTTTCTTCCTGAGTTTCTGCTTTCTCTTCATTCTTTTGCTCTTTTGGTTTCGGCGCAGATTTCTGTTTCTCAGGCTCTTGCTTCTTTGGCTTTGCACTCGGTTTCTTAATGTCGGGGTGTGAGGCCTGTCCGTCAAGAATGTCGTAAACCAGCTGACTTTTGTCTTTCTTTTCGTCATCAATACCCATTTCGATGGCAATCATCTTCAGGTCGTCCAATGACTTTTCGTTTAATTCGTAAATGGTATACATAGATTGGGATTCATTGTTTCCTATCGGAAAGTAAATCAAGAAATTAAATGATTCGGAATTCTTTTAATTGAAGGACGGATTCTTACAAGATCCCGTCCTAAAAGCGGTGCAAAAATATACATTTTTATTTAAAGGACAATTTTTTTATTGATTTTTGTATTTTTGCACCAAATTTAAAACGTTTTAATCATGTCACAAAGAACACAATCCATTATGTTTTTCTTATCGGCATTGCTTTTTGCCGTATTGTTTTTTGTCCCTTTGGCTGAATACTTTGGAGAGCTTAACATCTTGCGTTTCAATGTTTTTGGCGTTGAATCGCTGATGCCCGATGGTGCAATTCCATTCGGAAAAATGTTTGCGCTTCCGGTTTTGATTCTCACGGTGACTGCCGTTTTGTTAGGCGCTTACCTTTCCATCAGCCTTGTGAAAGCAGTGAAAATGGCTCAGTTCCAAAAACTTCACAGCATAGCCCTTATCGATATTGTTGTTGTCGTGGCTTGGATTGCAGTGGTTTACGCTTATTACATCAGGGCCGTTGGCAAACCAATTCTTGCCGAACCTAGATTTAAGGTTGGCGTATTCCTTCCGCTTTTGGCTTTGCTGTTAGTCATGCTTGGCGCTGGCAGTTTGAAAAAAGACATTAAAAAGGTGCGCTCGATGGATAGAATCCGTTGATGCAATTCTGTTTTTGATATCAAAAAAGCCGATGCTTTGCGTCGGCTTTTTTGCTGTTGAAAACAGCTGTTTTTCCTTGCTTCATTGATGGGAAAATACTTATTTCGTAGCAATGGAACCAACAGAAATTCATTATCTTGAAAAACTGGTATGGGCGTTTTACTTGCATTAAATGCAGAGACTATTGAAATTGAAAAAAGTCAATTTGACAGAAGAAAAAAATAGTGGTTGAAATTGCTGCTGCAAAAGAAAAAAATCATCAATTCGCTTGACATTTGAAAATTAAGCCCTATATTTGCAGCAAATTTCATTACTAACTAAACAGAAACGCTATCGACAGATATTTACCCTTTATAAACAAGCACTGAGTGCATAAAAATAGGGGGCCGTATGTCCGAAGTTATTAAAAGCGATAGAGAACTTGTCGAGAATTACAGAAATGGAGATCTCGCAAGTTTTGAATTGTTGGTTAGCCGTTATCAGGCACGGGTTTATTCTTACATCATGACGCTTGTGAAAGACAGGCAGTTAGCTGATGATATTTTCCAGGACACCTTCGTGAAAATCATCCGCACGATTAAGGCTGGCGTGTATAAGGACGAAGGCAAGTTCGTGCAGTTTGCCATGCGCATTTCGCACAATCTGGTCATCGACCATTTCCGCAAGGAAAACCGCATCCCGACGGTGGAATCGTCAAGCGAAGACTACAATTACCTCGACAATGCGCCGATTTCCGACCCGTCGGTGGAACAGAGCATGATTGACGACCAAATCCATAGCGACCTGCGCAAAATGATTGAGTATCTGCCCGTTGAACAACGCGAAGTGTTGCGTATGCGCATCTACGACGACATGAGCTTCAAGGAAATCGCCGACATCACCAACGTGAGCATCAACACCGCTTTGGGCCGTATGCGTTATGCCTTGATCAATCTCCGCAAGATGGTGGAAACCAACCAGATGTCGTTGGCTTACTGATTTTTTGAAAAATTAATGAATTTCATACAATAAGCGATGGCGAGTTGCGTTTATAAGGCATGTATAACCTAAACAATGCCTATGACAAATAACTCTACGCGCAACCTTGAACTTACTTACAGCGATGCTTTGGTGGGTGGAATCCGCGAAGTTTTCCAAGCCGAAAGCAAAAGACAAAATCCAAGCAGCAAGACGCTGAATTTCATCTTCGGATATGCCGCTGCATACAAATCGGTCGAGACACGGCTGATGGGTAAAATGGAAATCCTAAACAATTAAAACTGAGTAAGTTTGTAATGAAAATGAGCCGTCTATGACGGCTTTTTTCGTTTTCTTTGTCAAGAATTGGAGAAATGCTTTGCATTCGACGTAGTCAATTAGAGAAATTGGACATAGTCCTATTTGAAGTTGGCACTTCGTGCAGAGAATTTTTTGAAGATGCTGTCGCAATCCATAATTCTCAAATTCAAAAGTGCGCTTGCGCACGGTACTCCCGTAGAACGATGTCTAGTACGTCCGGCAGGCTTCTCTAATTCTATAATTCTTGACCGAAACAATCACTTCGTGATCTTTTCCAACTCCCTGTCTTACGCAGTTTTATGCACCTCTTTTAAAAATATAATATACAATGTTTGGAAATCGCTAAAAATCACTATATTTGCAAATCTTAATGTAAAAATAAGTACTAACAAATTTCAAATCGTAATATATTATGAATAAGCAGATTACATTAGAACAGGCCGTCGAAAAAGTTCAGGACGGCATGACTATCATGTTCGGCGGTTTCCTCGGCGTAGGAAGCGCAACCCAAATCATCGATGCTATCGTTGAAAAAGGCGTGAAGGATTTGACCATCATCGCTAACGATACCGCTTATGACAATGTGGCTCACGGCAAGCTCGTCGCTAACCATCAGGTTAAGAAAGCCATCGTTTCTCACACTGGCACCAACAAGCAGACTGCCGAGCAGAAAAACGCTGGTACTCTTATCGTTGAATATGTTCCTCAGGGCACATTGGCAGAGCGCATCCGTGCCTACGGTGCTGGTCTCGGTGGCGTTCTGACTCCAACAGGTCTTGGCACCATCATCGCCGACGGTAAGGAAATCGTCAAGGTTGACGGCAAGGATTATTTGCTCGAAAAGCCTCTGAAGGCCGACATCGCTTTCCTGCGCGCTAACATCGTTGACGAATTCGGTAACATGGTGTTCGTTGGCACAACCAACAACTTCAACCCACTGATGGCTACTGCTGCTGACTATGTGGTCGTTGAAGCCGAAAAACTCGTCAAGGTTGGCGAAATCAAGCCTGAATGCGTCCACGCTTCCGGCATTTATGTTGACGGAATTTACGTTGAAAAATAATCATAAAAACAAAACACACAATGGAAGAAAAAGAATATAGATCAGTCTTGCGTCTGCGCATGAGTGCAAAGGACGCTCATTATGGTGGAAATTTGGTTGACGGTGCTCACATGGTGCACCTCTTTGGCGATGTCGCTACCGAACTGTTGATTCAGATTGACGGTGACGAAGGTCTGTTCGCCGGTTACGAAAGCATCACTTTCCTGGCTCCTGTCTATGCTGGCGATTATATCGAAGCAGAAGGCTGGATTACCAAGGTCGGTAACACTTCCCGTAAGATGGAATTCGTAGCCCGCAAGGTCATTGCTACACGTCCTGACATCTCAGCTTCAGCTGCCGACGTGCTGGAAGAACCAATCATCGTAGCCAAGGCTATCGGTACATGTGTAACCCCTAAAGCTTGCAAGCGTAAATAAATGAGATTCAAAGATTTGATATTCAAAATTTAAAATTGCGCAAAGCGTTCAAAAATCAAAAATGTTGAATTTTAAATCTTTAAATCATTAAATTTTAAATTCTTAAATCTGAAATTCGATTTATGGAAAAACTGATTATAACCGCCGCTATTTGCGGTGCTGAAGTTACCAAGGAACAGAATCCTAACGTTCCTTACACCGTTGAGGAAATCGTGCGCGAAGCCAAGTCGGCTGTCGATGCTGGCGCTGCTATCGTTCACCTTCACGTCCGTTTCGATGACGGCACTCCAACCCAAAGCCGTGAACGTTTCCAGGAATGTGAAGAAGCCATCCTGAAGGTTTGCCCTAACGTCATCCTTATCCCATCGACAGGTGGTGCTGTCGGCATGACTCCAGACGAACGTCTGCAATCAACCGACACCAATCCGCTGCCTGAAATGGCTACATTGGACTGCGGTACCTGCAATTTCGGTGACGAAATCTTCGACAACACCATGCCTACAATGCGTGCTTTCGGTCAGCGCATGATTGAACGCGGCATCAAGCCTGAATACGAATGCTTCGAAATGGGTCACCTTGATACCATTCTGAACATGGCTAAGAAGGGTCAGGTTCCTGGCGCTCCTATGCAGTTCAACTTCGTATTGGGCGTTCCTGGTTGCACACCTGCAACCGTCGCCAACCTCTGCTGGTTAGTAAACGGCATTCCGGCCGGTTCAACATGGACCGTGACTGGTGTTGGCCGTAACGCTTTCCCAATGGCTGCCGCTGCTATCGCCATGGGCGGTAACGTGCGCGTTGGCTTCGAAGACAACCTTTACCTTTCAAAAGGTGTCCTTGCCAAGTCAAATGGCGAATTGGTCGAAAAAGTTGTCCGCATCGCCAACGAATTAGGCCGTCCGATTGCAACATCCGACGAAGCAAGAGAAATCCTCGGCCTTAAACCTCGCAAATAATCACTCGTTTTACAACAACGAAACAAAACAAATCAACAAATAAACAATTAACAATTAAACATTTAAATCAATGCAAAAACATGGTAATAAATACGGTACACACCGTGTAATCGAACCTATCGGCGTTCTCCCACAACCAGCTAACAAGCTCGACAATAACATGGACGAAATCTACGACAACGAGATTTTGATTGATGTCCAGACCTTGAATATCGACTCAGCTTCATTCACCGACATTCACAACTATGCCAAGCAACAGGCTGGTCCTGGCGCAAGCGTCGAACAAGTGATGGAAGAGGTGAAGAAGGAAATGTTCCTCAATGTTGAACTGCAAGGCAAACACCGCAACCGTCGTACCGGCTCTGGCGGTATGCTCCTCGGCAAGGTCGAGAAGATCGGTGATGCCTTAAAGGGCAAGATCGACCTGAAGGAAGGCGACCGCATCGCTACCCTCGTTTCTCTTTCACTGACCCCATTGCGCATCGACGAAATCATCGCCATCCGTCCTGATGTTGACCAAGTCGACATTAAGGGTAAGGCTATCCTTTTCGAAAGCGGTATCTATGCTAAGATTCCGAGCGACATGCCTGAAAAGCTCGCTTTGAGCGCATTGGACGTTGCTGGTGCTCCTGCTCAAACCGCTAAGTTGTGCCAATATGGTCAGACCGTCGTCATCCTTGGCGCTGGTGGTAAGAGTGGTATGCTCTGCTGCTACGAAGCCAAGAAACGCGTTGGCGTCACCGGTAAGGTTATCGGTATTGCCAATAGCCCGAAATCAACACAGCGTATTAAGGACCTCGGTTTCTGCGACATCGTTGAAAGCGCTGCCGGCATGACTCCAGTTCAGGTTTATGAACTCGTTGAAAGACTGACCAACGGCAAGATGGCTGACGTGACCATCAACTGCGTCAATGTGCCAGATCAGGAAATGACAGCCGTACTCTGCACGAAGGACGACGGCGTCGTTTATTTCTTTTCGATGGCAACCTCGTTCACAAAGGCTTCTCTCGGTGCTGAAGGTATCGGCAGCGATGTGAACATGATCATGGGTAACGGCTACACCAAAGGCCACGCTGAATTCACATTGCAGGAACTTCGCGAAAGCCCAGAACTCCGTAAGATTTTTGAAGAATTGTATGCATAATTTGCTTTTGGCTTCTGGCTATTTGCTTTTGGCATTGCCACGAGCCAGTAGCCACGAGCCAGTAGCTAAAAGCTAAAAATATGGCAGAATCAAGAAGAAAACAATTGTTTCCGGAAGTTACCGATGAACAGTGGAACGACTGGAAATGGCAGGTGAAGAACCGTGTCGAGACGTTGGAAGACCTTAAAAAGTACGTCAAGCTGACTCCTGAAGAGGAAGAAGGCGTTAAGAAGACTCTTTCAACCCTCCGCATGGCTATCACTCCTTATTATTTGAGTCTTATCAATCAGGACGACCCATACGATCCGGTTCGCCGTCAGTGCATCCCTACAGCAGCCGAAACCCATCAGGCCAAGGCTGACCTGCTCGATCCATTGCACGAAGATGAAGATTCACCGGTTCCTGGTTTGACACACCGTTATCCGGACAGAGTGCTGTTCCTCATCACCGATATGTGCTCCATGTATTGCCGTCACTGCACACGCCGCCGTTTTGCCGGCCAGACCGACAACGAATGTGGCGCCGACCGCATCGAAAAGGCTTTGGAATACATTGAAAAGACAGAATGTGTCCGCGACGTGTTGCTGTCAGGCGGTGACGCTCTGATGGTCAGCGACAAGAAACTGGAATACATCATTTCTCGTCTGCGTCAGATTCCTCATGTCGAAATCGTCCGTTTAGGCACCCGTACTCCTGTGGTTTGCCCACAGCGTATCACTCCTGAACTCTGCGACATGCTGAAGAAATACCATCCGGTTTGGATCAACACACACTTCAATCACCCGAACGAAGTGACGGCAGAATCAAAGCGCGCTTGCGAAATGCTGGCTAATGCTGGTATTCCGTTGGGCAACCAGAGCGTGTTGCTCCGTGGCGTCAACGACTGCGTCCATGTCATGATGAACCTCGTTCACGAACTCGTGAAGATGCGTGTACGTCCTTACTATATCTATCAGTGCGACCTTTCAATGGGTCTGGAACACTTCCGTACTCCAGTCTCGAAGGGTATTGAAATCATTGAAGGCCTCCGTGGCCACACCTCAGGCTTCTGCATCCCGACCTTCGTCGTCGATGCTCCTGGTGGCGGCGGCAAGACTCCAGTCATGCCTCAGTATGTCATTTCACAGGCTCCAGGCAAGGTTGTCTTGAGAAACTTCGAAGGCGTCATCACGACTTACACCGAACCTGCTGAATACCACAACGATTGCCATTGCGCTGAATGTGAAGCTGCAAGAGCAAAGGCAGAAGTTGAAGCTGGTAAGGCTGTCGACGGCGTCATTTCACTGCTCGAAGGCGAAAGAATGAACATCGAACCTTCAGCTTTGAAGCGTCACGAAAGAAACGAACAACGCAAATAAACAGTTAGGAGGGAGAAGTTAGGAGTGAGTAGGATTGATTTTCCAAAAAGTACTATCCTTATTACTCCTAACTCCTAA
>JAGHSL010000321.1 GCA_018065885.1 Candidatus Limimorpha equi | reverse complement strand
GCACTTTCGACCTGTTTGCCGACATCGCCTTTCATTCAACTTTCCCAGAAAACGAACTAACCAAGGAGAAGGAAGTCATCCTCGACGTAATCAATTCCTATTTGGATTCGCCTTCTGACGAAATCTATGATGTGTTTGAGGAAATGATGTTCAAAGGGCATCCGATGAGCAGGAACATATTGGGAACCACGGAATTAGTGAAAGGCTTCACGCGTGATGACGTCCGTCGTTTCATGGCAAACAATTACAGCACCGACCAAATCGTGTTGGGTACGATTGGCGACATCAGCTTCAAGGATTTCGAGCGGCTTGCCATGAGTTATTTTGGCGAACAGCCGGCTCATATCGTGAAAAAACAACGCGTGCCTTTCGCAAATTATAAACCGCAATATATCAAAACGGAACGGCACAACCACCTCAGTCACTGCATGATTGGAGGCATGGCACCCGAATACAACAGTCCACTGAAAATGCCTATTGTACTGCTCAACAACATTTTGGGCGGTCCTGCCATGAGTTCGAGACTCAACCTCAACATTCGCGAGAAATATGGTTTTGCCTACACCATCGAATCGCAATACAACGCCTATTCCGACACAGGCCTCATCAGCATCTACATGGGTGTCGATCCCGATTCGCTTGACAGGTCTATCGAACTGACCTATAAGGAATTGGATAAGATTTGCAATCAAAAACTCGGTTCAATGCAATTGAATCACGCCCAACAGCAAATCATCGGGCAGGTGGCTTTGGGCTACGAGTCGGGCATGAACGAATTGCTTTCCATCACGCGCTCCGTCATCATGAACGAACCTTTGGAATATATGGAAGACATTATCCGCAAGGTGAATGCCGTCACTGCGAGCGACATTATGGAAACTGCAAATCTTGTCTTTGACAAAAAGCAACTGAGCACACTGATTTTTGAAGGGAAAGAGGATTGAAGTGGAAAGTTAATAAGTTAGGAGTTAGGAATTAGGAATTAGGAGTTAGGAGGAAAGAAGAAAAGAAAAGGAAACGAGAAGAAGATTTTGGATACGTGTCCGCCCTGAAAGGGCAGTTTATACAAGCAAAGGGTAAAGCGAGCCAGCAAGCGGCACCCTTTGCAAAAAGAAAAGATGTTTATGATTGACCCATACGTTTTATCCGAATACATCGAAAATCATACCACGCCAGCCGATGCGGTGTTGCAGGAATTGTATCGCGAGACGAACTTGCATGTGATGAATCCTCGCATGGCTTCGGGACAGGTGCAAGGACGTTTTTTGCAATTCATCTGCCAGATGCTGAAGCCCAAAAACGTGCTTGAAATCGGCACATTCACAGGCTATTCTGCCATTTGCATGGCACGTGGCATGGATGAAGATGGCAAAATCACCACCATTGAAGCCAACGAGGAATACGAGGACATCATCAGGAAATATTTCGCCAAGGCAAATGTGGAAGGTAAAATCGACCTCGTTTTGGGCGATGCCAAAAGCGTTATTCCTACCCTTTCCGGTCCTTTCGACCTTGTTTTCATTGATGCCGACAAAATCAGTTATCCGATTTATTATGATTTGGTTGTTGATAAGGTTTCAAAGGGTGGCTTCATTCTTGCCGACAATGTGATTTGGGAAGGCAAAGTGCTGAACTCAAACACCAAGGAACGCGACACGCAAGCCATCATCCGCTTCAACCAAATGGTGACGGACGACACACGCGTCGAAAATGTGTTGCTTCCTGTAAGGGATGGCCTGATGATGATTAGAAAAATCTGAAAAAGCATTGCCTTCAATATTAAAAATCTAGGAAAAACGTGGTTTTTATAGGTTAAAATAATGGAAAAAGTGTATTTTTGCACATAAAACAATTGGAAAAAGCGTGGTTTTATGTACAAGAGAAAGATACAAAGCACTATAAAAGAGAATCTTACGAATAATTCCAACAAGACACTCATCATAGAAGGGGCACGACAGATAGGGAAATCCTACATTATTCGCCATGAGGGGAAGTCTTGTTTCAAGAATTTCATCGAAATAAACATGCTTGAAGACAGCCATGGCGAGAAGTTGTTTGCTGAAGTGAAATCGACCACGGATTTCTACCTCAAACTTAGCACCGTTGCCGGTGAAAAATTAGGGAACCGAGAAAACACTTTGGTCTTTATTGATGAAATTCAAGCCTATCCCGAATTGTTGACGCTTTTGAAATTCCTCACCGATGAAAACAAGTTCAAATATATAGTAAGTGGCTCATTATTAGGCATTACTCTAAGGAAGACCTTATCCATTCCTGGAGGAAGAATCCAAATTGTCGACATGTACCAGCTTGATTTTGAAGAGTTTCTATGGGCAAATGGCGTTGGTGAGTCAGCCATCGAGCATTTGAAAGCACAATTTCTTTCCGAGCAGAGCCTTGATGAATCCATGCACAACGTGTTTCTCGATTTCTTTAAAAAATACTTGCTTGTTGGAGGATTGCCTGATGCCGTGAAAGCCTATTTGGAAACGCACAACATTGTCAATGTCAGGAATATACAAAACGAAGTCCATCGGCTTTACAAGGAAGACGCCTCCCAATATGACAACGAAAATTCACTTGTCATCAGGAAAATCTATGATTTGATTCCGTCGTACATGGAAAACAGGAAAAAGCGCGTTTTCTATCAGGATTTCGAAGGAAAACGATGGAAACGCAGTTCCGATTACATGGAAGAGTTTGAATATCTCACCAATTCAGGGATTGCCATCGAAGTCCACGCCGTTTCAAATCCGCATTTTCCCATGCTGGAATCAATGCAGAAAAACCTCGTCAAGTTATATTTAAACGATGTTGGAATATTGACTAGCTTGCTCTATCACAACAATATAAAGCCAATTCTGGATGATGAGAAATGTATCAATCTGGGTTCGGTTTACGAATCGGTTGTCGCTTCCGAACTGAAAGCCCATGGATTCAATCCTTCCTATTACGACAATAAAACCAACGGAGAAGTGGATTTCCTGATTGATGACTACAGCACTTTGTCGACCGTTCCAATGGAAATCAAATCAGGGAAAGACTATTCCACCCACAGAGCCTTGGACAAATTCCTTGCAAATCCCGATTACAACATCAAGAAAGCGTATGTCCTTTATAATGGAAGAGAAGTAAAACAGGCAAAAGGAATAACCTATCTTCCAATCTATTACATTATGTTTTTCTCGCCTTGCTCAAACGAAAACCTGATATTTTGACTTTTCATGAAGACCTATCTTTTCCATGATCCCGAAAGCGTAACGCAGGAGCAATTCGAGCAAGAAATGCTGCCGCTTCTGCCGCAATGGAGAAAGGAACAAGCCTTGCGCTACAAATTCCTCATGGGCAGGGTGCAATGCGCTGCGGCTTTCATTCTGCTGAAAAACGGCTTGAAAAACGATTTCGGCATTGACGAAGAGATAGAATTTGACTACATCGCAAACGAAAAGCCCATTTTGCGCAAACATCCCGACATTCATTTCAACCTCAGTCACTGCAAGAAAGGCATACTCTGCGTGATTGACAGCACGACAGAAGTCGGTTGCGACATCGAAGCGGTGGAACGCGGTATCAGCGACAGTTTGTTGCATTATTGCTGCAACGCTCAGGAAATTGCAAGCATTGAGAAATCAGCCAATTCCAATGCCGAATTCATCCACCTCTGGACTATCAAGGAAGCTGTACTGAAATGCTCAGGCGAAGGCATAACAAACAATTTGCGGGATTTGCTCACCCCGCAATTGTTGTCAAATCTGGAAATAGAAACGCATCCTTGCTTAGAAGAAGGATTCATTTACACGACTTGCAGGAAAAAGATGTAATGCAAGCGGCTTCATTCATCTGTCCCTAACCCCTCTTGCCGGAAGTAAGCCTCTGTGCTATAGAGTGGAATGTTTTCCATCCAATCCTGGTCGATATAAGGTTTCATTGAAACACGAAGCCCTTTCAGATGGTAATTCTCAAATTCTTCATTGATGAAATTCCTAAGCGATTTTGCCTTGACATTTTCTTCGGCTTTTACTTCCGTTGGAACGACACGGCTGTTTCCTTGCACCAAAAAATCCACTTCCATTGTCGAACCATCTTTGGTGTAATAAAAGACATTCTTATCCATTTCATCGTGCAATTCCAAAGATTTTATCTGCGTGACGACATAATTTTCCGTAAATGCTCCCTTGAACTCAGAGAACACATCCATGCCGATAAGCATTTCACTTGAGCGTGCGCCCGTCATACAGGCCAGCAATCCGTGGTCAAGCAGATAGACTTTAAATGCCGATTCGTCGGCATAGAACTTCAACGGCTCTTTCGGTATCGAAACTCTGGCTATCAGATATATAAGTCCGGCATCGGCAAGCCATTGCAAGGCTTTTTCGAAGTCAGCGGCACGCGCACCTTTTTTCACTGCACCAAAAACAAATTTTTTGTTCTCGTTTGCCAACTGGGAAGGGATGCTGTTCCAGACCTGTCGGATGCGGACTACCTCTGTCTGAGTGTGCTTTCCCATATCCTTATTATAAGAAGCGAGTATCGAACGCTGCACTTGACGGGTTTTCTTAGCGTCATGGTCTTCAAGCCATGTCGATACGACCTCGGGCATTCCACCCGTGAAATAATACTGACGGAGATATTCCACAAGCGCCTCATGATGCATTTTCATGGAATCCCAATCAAGATTACGGACCGCATCAGCCAACATTTCACGACCATTTGCCAGCAGAAACTCATCAAAAGTCATCGGATACATTCTCAAGTCATCGACCTTTCCAACAGGATAGCTTTCATCCTCCCGAAGCAAAATGCCAAGCAACGAACCCGCCACAATCACATGCAATTCCCGTTTTTCCTCGCAAAAATACTTCAACGCAGGAATTCCGTTCTCAACTTCCTGTATTTCATCAAAAAAGAGCAATGTTTTGCCAGAAACTATCTTTTGCTCATATGCTTGTTCAATTTGATATACGATTCTGCCAATGTTAAAATCGGTAAAAAGGCCATTGGCAAAGGAATTATTATGGCAATTGACATATACCAGATTCTCAAATTCCCGCTGCCCAAAATCCTTCACAATATAGGTTTTGCCCACTTGACGGGCACCAAGCAACACCAAAGGCTTATGCTTAGCATTATCCTTCCAAGCGACCAATTCATCATAGATTTTTCTTCTCATAAAACTGCATTCAAAATTATCAACGCGCAAATATATTAAAAATAAATGAATTACATATAGTTTTATACATTTTTATGAGGGAATAAATTAGATAGAACCACACTTTTGTGAGGGAATAAATGATAAAAAACACATTTTTATGAGGGAATAAATGCTATAAAAACACACTTTTGTGAGGGAATGAATTCGTGGAAAATGGCTTAAAACAGCTGTTGAACAGCAATTTTAAGCCATTTGATTCGTAAATTTCCGTGAGGTTTTAATTCGTCTTAAACTTATATTTCACCTCTTTCAGGTCTTCGTTGGCCTTGGTGATTTTCTTTTTCAAGCCAGCCTTGTAATTTTCCACTTTGGCAGCCATTTCGGCATCACCCAAAGCCAGCATTTCGGCAGCAAGGATGGCGGCATTCAGCGAAGCATTCACGCCAACGGTAGCAACCGGAATGCCTGGAGGCATCTGAATGATTGAGAACATGGCATCCAAGCCGTCCAACATACCTTTCACTGGCACGCCAATCACAGGCAATGTGGTGCTGGCGGCAATCACGCCAGGCAAAGCGGCAGCCATGCCAGCGGCAGCGATAATGACCTTAACGCCACGGCCTTTTGCCTCACGGGCAAATTGTTCGACTTGCTCAGGCGTACGGTGTGCGCTTAGGGCATTCATTTCAAACGGAATCTCCATCTCATCGAAAAACTGAGCGGCTTTTTCCAAAACGGGAAGGTCGGATGTGCTTCCCATGATTATGCTAACTATCGGATTCATACCTTATTATTTAGAAGTTAGGAATTAGGAGCTAGGAGTATTGAGGCAAATATATACCACAAATCTCCATTTGCAAAAATAGTTTTTTCTCTTTTATGGCGAAACAACAAATTCAATTTGTATATTTGTCAGACAATGCAAACGAAAACATTGATTTCATAATCATCTGACAATGAAAACAGTAAAAGTTTTAGACAAGGAATTTTCCATTTATATTCCGCAGGAAGAAATAGAAAAAAAGATACAACCCATCGCTGAACAGATTAGCAACGACATGAGAGGAAAGAATCCGCTCTTCCTCGTGATACTCAACGGAGCCTTCATGTTTGCTTCTGAACTCTTCAAGAAACTGACCATTCCCTGCGAGATTTCTTTCGTGAAGCTGTCGTCGTATTGCGGCACTGCATCAACCAACGTAGTCAGGGAACTCATCGGCTTGGACCATTCCATCGAAGGACGTCATGTGGTTATCGTTGAAGACATTATCGAGACTGGGCAAACCATCAACTACACCATTCACAAACTCAACGATTTAGGTGCAGCCGATGTTCGGGTCGCCACTTTGTTTTTCAAGCCTCAGCTGTTCAAATGCGATTTTCCGATTCAGTACAAAGTCATGGATATCGACAACGAATTCATCGTCGGTTTCGGCCTTGACTACAACGAACAGGGACGCAATTTGCCAGACATTTACAAGATTATCGAATAAACGATGGTTTTGATGGAAATGGTTTTTCGGTTTACAGTCCATCGAAAATCAAAAATGAGATTCCCGCCTGCGCGGGAATGACGGCCTCAAAAAAAGGCCGTCAAAGAGTCTAATAGTCAAATTGTCTAATCGTCCACAAATAAATCTTTAAATCATTGAATATTAAATCTTTAAATCAAAATATCATGCGTAACATCATTTTATTTGGCCCTCCAGGAGCCGGCAAAGGAACGCAATCACAATTCCTGCGCGAAAAATACAATCTGACCTACATCTCGACAGGAGAAATCCTGCGTGAAGAAATCGCCGCTGAAACCGAATTAGGTCTTCAAGTCAAGGAAATCATCGGGCAAGGCAACCTCGTTTCTGATGAGATCGTGGCAAAAATCATTGAAAAGAAGATTTCTGAAAACCGCGAATCGGCTGGTTTTCTGTTCGATGGTTATCCACGCACCGTGAAGCAAGCCGAAATTCTCGATGATATGATGAAGAAATTCAACATGAATCTTTCTGGCGTCCTCAGTCTTGAAGTGCCAGAAGAAATGCTCATTGAGCGTATGCTTGAACGCGGCAAGACCAGTGGCCGTGCTGATGACAACCTCGAATCCATCAAGCACCGTTTCGTGGAATACGAAGCCAAGACACGCCCAGTCCTCGATTTCTACCAAGGCAAAGGCAACCTGCACCCAGTGAATGGCGTGGGCGAAATTCCTCAAATTTTCGAAAACCTCTGCAAGGTGATTGAAACGCTCTAAGGTTCATTCCTCGATAAAACAAAAGTGCGGAACAGTTGAATGTTCCGCACTTTTTATTTATGGCATCTATATACTTTTAGACCTATTTTAGATGCAAACATTGGACGCGGGGCAGAAATCATAGAATCCTCAACAAAGTCAAGGAATCCGCTTTGCGTATTCCTATTCGCTAAATTCGCAAAATTCGCGGTCAAAAAAAGACAATCGCAGTTATAAATTGGATTGTAGTGTCCTTTCCTGCCGGACGTAGAGAAAGAACCGCGAAATCGCAGATTCAACGTAGTTAATCGGGTGAATCATGCTAATATGGCCTTGCTGACGCAAGTCCCAGCATGCCAAATAAAGAACGATAATCTCATAGACCCTCTACGAAGTCATGGATTATGCGAAGCGGATTACCCGTTCGCCTATTGTTCGCCTACCGTTCGCCTACTGTTCGCCTACCGTTCGCCTACTGTTCGCCTACCGTTCGCCTAGCTATCGCCTTTCCTATTGCTCATTTAGCATGGGATGACAGCCCGGAATCATGGCAAAAACATACAATTTGTCCTTTTAATAACCAAAAACTATTTCTATCCACCTTTGAATCTCGCAACCGCTCGATTCAAATCAGCCTTTCGGCTTTTTTCAACCTGCATCTTTCATTCTAGGTCTAAAAGTATATTATTGCCTTATTTATTCGTGTTCCCAAGTCACATCGCGTTTCAAAATGGCAGGCGGATTGCCTCCAACAATCTGATTTTCACCTGCGAAAGACGAGCGCAATTGTGTTCCTGCTGCCAAAACCGTGTCATTCGGAATTTCCGCACCTTTCAGCAACACGCACTTACAGCCAATCCAGACGTGGTCGCCAACCGTAATTGGTTTGTCAGGATTGATGCGCTCGTGCTCCTTATTACAAATAGGATGCTCATCCGTGTCCATCACCAGCACATCCCAACTCATAAGGCAGTCATTCCCAAAAGTGATTTCTTTGGCGCAAACTATTGTGCTTTCAGCAGTTATGTTGAATTTATTGCCTAAATTCAGTCTTCCACGCACCGAAATCTTCGAGCCGTGACCGATGCTTGCCTTTCCTGCAAAATTCACTTCACCGCTCACCTGCCAAATGGTGCGAGAACGTTTGCGATCGTAATGGCCGACATCGCCAAAGCCGATTTTAACCATCGCAGTTTCAATGTTTTCCGGTAAATTCACCTTGCCATGTAACTCTCGCAAAAAAGTGCGATGTGAAATGATTATAGGCATTTTAATGGCCCTTGCAAAAGGAAAATAATGCAAGTTGAAACGCAAGGTTTTCGGAATGGAGCGAAGGATGTTGAAAAAGTCGAATGTGGTCATATCGATGGATTTAAAAAACAAAAATAGGATTATTTTCATTTCAACGAAAACAAATCCATTAAAAAAGGTAAAATCCATCGCCAATTGCAGGCTGACACATTCCTAATCCAAAAATATTGCCATTTTTTTGGAATATAATCCAAGAATATTGCCAATTTTTCGGAATACAATCCAAAAATATTGCCGTTTTTTTGGAATACAATAAAATTTGACTACTTTTGCAAGCAAAAAGAAGGCATTATTATTATGATTAAAAGATCATTACAAAAAGAACTCGAATCAGAGCTGCACAATGGCAAGGCCTTACTGTTGCTTGGGGCGCGACAAGTGGGGAAAACAACCTTGCTGAAACAGTTGCAGGAAAACCTTGAAGAAAACGTGCTTTGGCTGGACTGTGACATCAAAGAGACACGCGACACATTAAGCAACTGCAATTTCACCGAACTGAAAATGTTGATCGGCGAAAACAAAACAGTTATCATTGACGAAGCACAGCGCGTTGCAGACATAGGCCTGACACTCAAACTGATAACAGACAACTTGCCTGATATTCAGCTATTGGTCTCAGGTTCGTCAGCATTTGAACTGCGCAACCGGCTAAACGAACCTCTTACCGGAAGAAAATTCGAATATCAGTTGTTCCCAATCTCGACTCAGGAAATCTATCAGTCGGAAGGCCTGATTTCCGTCAAACAAAGATTGGAAAGTCGGCTTATTTTCGGCTCCTATCCCAACGTGATTTGCAACCCAGAAAAGGCTAAAAAAACACTTATGGAACTGACTGAAAGCTATTTATACAAGGATGTTCTAGAGTTGGAGGGTATCAGGAAATCTGCCGTTTTAGACAAATTGCTCGTTGCCTTAGCACTACAAGTGGGAAGCGAAGTTTCGTACAACGAATTGGCAAAAACCGTTGGAATTGATAGTAAGACTATTGAAAAGTACATTAACATTCTGGAAAAATGCTACATTGTGTTCCAACTCAATAGTTTCAACCGAAATATCCGAACAGAGCTGACCAAAGGCAAGAAAATCTATTTTTACGACAATGGCATCAGAAATGCTGTCATCCAAAACTTTGCACCATTAAGTATGAGAAATGACAATGGCGCTTTGTGGGAAAACTTTTTCATTTCGGAAAGGCTGAAAAACAATCATTATTCACAGCGTTATGTGCGTAGCTATTTCTGGCGCACGACCGAAAAACAAGAAATCGATTATATCGAAGAAAACGACGGCCAACTTCATCTTTTCGAAATGAAATGGAACGAGAAAAAAGGTAACTCAAAATTGCCAAACAATTTCCTTGAGACCTATCATCCGAATTCAACAAATATCATTACGCCTGCAAATTACTTGCAATGGCTTATCAATCTTTGACTTATGGAAATCAAATTCAAACTTAAATATGAAAGCCATTGGGGCGAAGAATTGTACTTGACGGGTAATATGGATGCTTTAGGCTCATGGAAACCCGAAAAGGCGCTTGCAATGCGTTATGTCGACAATGGCTATTGGTCTGTTGCCGTTGAATTGGACGAATCGGAAACCGTTGAATATAAATACATTATCAAAGAAAACGGACAAATTAGATGGGAGTCGCGGGAAAACCGTTGTTGGAAAGCTTCAAAGTCGGTCTGGGATGCTTTTGATGCTGAGACCATGGAGAAAAAGGTTGGTGTTGCCGTTCCGCTTTTCAGTTTGCGTAGCGATAGCGATTTCGACATTGGCGAATTTTCCGACTTGATGAATTTGGCAGATTGGTGTGTGGCCAACAAATTGAAAATCATTCAACTGCTGCCAATCAATGATACCACGGCACATTTCGATTGGCACGATTCCTATCCTTATAATGCCATTTCGGCTTTTGCCCTGAATCCGGTTTATCTGAATCTTCAGGATTTGGGTGTTGAAGGGAACGGACTTTTCAAAGATGAACAGCAGCAACTCAATTTGCTTCCGTTTGTGGATTATCCGAAAGTGCTGAAAACCAAATGGAAGTACTTGAAGACCGCTTTCGCGCAGCAATGGAAGTTGTTGCAAAAGGATGAATGTTTCAAATCGTTTTTTGCGCAAAACGAGGATTGGCTTGTCCCTTACGCCGATTTCTGCGCACGGCGCGATGCCAACAATACGACAGATGTCAGCCGTTGGTCGGAACATGCCGGCAAAGGTTGCCGTGAGTTCTATTATTTCCTCCAATTCCATTGCGGCAAGCAGTTGCGTGAGGCTGTAAACTATCTACATTCCAAAGGCATCATGCTGAAAGGCGATTTGCCCATCGGTGTCAATCCGCAAGGTGTTGATGTGTATAGCCACCCCGATTTGTTCAACTGCAATGCCCAGGCTGGTGCGCCGCCCGACGACTTTGCCGAAGAGGGACAAAATTGGGGCTTCCCCACTTATAATTGGACTGCGATGAAGCGTGATGGCTTTGCTTGGTGGCACCGTCGCTTGCAAGTCATGGCACGCTATTTCGATGCCTATCGCATCGACCATATTCTTGGTTTTTTCCGCATTTGGGAAATTCCAAAAGGCAAGAAATCAGGCTTGCTGGGATATTTCAATCCGGCCTTGCCTTTATCGGAAAACGAGATTGAAAGCTTCGGTTTTCAGTTCGATGAAGAAAAACATGTGACCAATGATTTGGAAACGCTTTTCATCAGGGATTCATACCAAAAGGACAAATTCCATCCGCGCATCGCCTTGCAGAAGACGGATTTGTATAAAACGCTCGATGAGAAGCAAAAGGCCGCCATCGATAGGCTTTACGA
>JAGHSL010000290.1 GCA_018065885.1 Candidatus Limimorpha equi | reverse complement strand
AAATGTCGTTGGCTTTTGTCAATCGCGGCATTGCGAAAAGCCATTTGAAACGCTTCGATGAGGCTTTGGCAGACTTCGACAAGGCTGTTCATTACGATTTCATGAATCCCGAAGTGTATTTTCACCGCGCCATGGTGCAGGCGGAGCGCGATGCCTACGATGAGGCACTGGCCGATTTCAATGAGGCCATTCGTCTGGATGCGCAGAATCCGCTGTATTATTTCAACCGCGCCGTGACCGAATTGCACAAAAACGACACGGTTTCGGCTTTGCGCGATTACGAAAAAGTGAACGAACTTGATGAAAGAAATGCCTTGACTTACTACAATCGTGGTATTATTTATGCCAATCAGAAACACTTTGATAAGGCATTGCAAATGTTCGATAATGTTACACTTATCAATCCAAAAAACATCTACGGCTATTTCAATCGTTCCATCGTTTACTGCGAACTGAAGCGCTGGAATGATGCCGAAACCGACTTGACTCAGGTTTTGCAATTGTTCCCTGAGTTTGTCAGCGCGTGGATCAACCGCTCAGTGGTGCGTGCTTCGAAAGGCGACCGTCGCGGTGCCGAAATGGACCGATTTACGGCCATGAACATCATCAGGGTGATGAACGGCGATGGCAGCAATGCGGAATTGCTTTACCGCAAGTATGCCGATTCCACTTATTACAGCCGCATCATCGCTTTCGAATCGGATTTTGTGAACGGCGAATCCAAACAAAATCAGTTGCAATATGCTGATGTTCAAATCATTCCGTTTGGAAATTTTGTCCTGACTTTCGTCAATCCATCCGATTACAAATTAGCCACGCAAAACAAAGGTATGTATATTGATGCCACTATCAGCCAAATCAATAGCATGGGAATTTTGCCGGCCAAAATGGTTTTGAAACCCGAAAGCCGCCAAACAATGACGCAAGAGAGTTTGATAAACGAAAACGACCTTGAAGCCATCGGTGACGAAAAACTAAAATTTTTGTTGCAAGGCATTATCAATCAGGAGTTTTATGATTTCGAGCAAGCAGAAAACTGCTACCGGAAACTGATGGAAACAAAGCCTTATTCCGATTATGCCACGCTGAACCTTTCTTCGGTTTTGACGGCAAAAGCCGAAATGATGGCCATGGCAAAGGAAACGCAACAGGGCGTTACGATTACCAAAGGAAAAACCGCAACCACGGAAGAAAAGCCTTTGAATGTTGATTATTCGCAAATCATCAATTTATTGACATTCAATATTTTGAAAGAGGAAAGAAACCCATATTTGTGGTTTAATTTAGGCAATGCGCTTTTGCTGCAAAAGGAATACAACAAAGCCATCGATGCCTACACCGAAGCCATCCGTTGTCACGAAAATCTGGCCGAGGCTTACTATAACCGCGCCTTGACTTTGGTTTTCATCGGTGAGACAAAACTTGCCCAGTCCGATTTGAGCAAAGCTGGAGAATTGGGGCTTACCGAAGCCTACGTCGTGATGAAACGGTTCGGAAAGTAAGGGATTACAATCCTGTCAGGTCAATGAAATAAATGGGTAAAATCATAAATAACTGTAAATCTTTCTGTTAATCACATTTTATCCGCTTTTTCTTGATATAAACACGGATAAAAAACAGATTTTACAGAAATGCTTTGTGAAAAATAATCGTTGCCGAAGCAGAACTTATCTCTTTACCTACCTTTTTCTTCCGCAGCCTTCATCGCCTTGAATTCCTCGCCCGTGTCAATGATATGCTGTTTCAAATCTTCAAGTTGCCAGGCATCTTCAACCTTGAAATCGCCGATGCGCGTGCGGCGCAACGATTTCAGGCAGGCACCGTTGCCCAATTCCTTGCCGAAATCGTGGGCGAGACTACGGATGTAAGTGCCTTTGCTACAGGTTACTTCAAAATCCAGTTCGGGGAAACGCTCTGTGCTGAGCTTGAAATCCTCGATGTGAATGTCGCGGGCTTTCAATTCGATTTCCTCATCGGAACGAGCGTAATCAAAAGCGCGTTTGCCCTTGATTTTGATGGCGGAATATTTCGGCGGATACTGCTTGATGTCGCCAATGAATTTCTTTCTCGCCTCGTCGATTTGCTCCGGCGTAATGTTTTCCGTCGAAAAAAAAGCATCGGGGTCGCTCTCAAGGTCGAAAGTCGGCGTGGTCTGGCCTAAAAGAATCGTGCCCGTGTAGGTCTTAATCTTTGCCTGATATTCCTCTATCTGCTTGGTTTTCCGTCCCGTGCAAAGAATGAGCAGACCCGTCGCCAAAGGATCGAGCGTGCCGGCGTGACCGACTTTCAATTTGCGGATGCCGTAGAATCGCTTGATAAGGGCGCGGATGAAATTCACCGTGTCAAACGATGTCCAGTCGATGGGTTTGTCAAGGAGGATGACCTCGCCTTCTTCAAAGTTATACATTTAGCAGCAATAAGGTAAGACAATGGCCAAAATACCGATGATGGCGCAATAAACGCCAAACCATATCAGCTTGCCTTTTTTCACAAGGTTAATCATCCATTTGCAGGCAAAACAGCCACTGATGAAAGCGGCAAGGAATCCGACCACCAAAGCAACCGTAGGTGTCGAAACAGCTTGTGCAACAGCCTCTGCATCATGGAAAAGCATATCCTTGGCATCAAGCAAAGCCTGACCCAAAATCGGCGGAATCACCATGAGGAACGAGAACTGAGCCAATTTCACCTTCTTGTTGCCCAAAAGCAGACCCGTTGCAATGGTGCTGCCCGAGCGCGAAAGTCCCGGAAGAGCAGCCACCGCTTGTGCAATACCTATTATAAATGCGTGCAATGGCGAAATGTTTTCTTTTTGGCGCGGTTTGGCAAAATAAGAGAAAGTCAGCAGCAAAGCCGTAACTAACAGACAAATGCCGACTAAAAGAATAGGATTTCCAAACTGAGCGCCAACACGGTCGTAATTGAAAATGGCCTGAATCTGGTCGTTGAAGCAAAGACCGACAACGCCCACAGGAATCATGGAAATGAGAATGTTGACGACATATTTTGTGCCATCGTTCCACTGCCATTTGAACAAATCCTTAAACAGCCACACGATTTCTTTCCAAAGGATGACGCAGGTGCTTAAAACCGTTGCCACGTGAACCATGATTTCGAAATCCATAGCACCTTCGCCATCAATGCCAAACAGGTATTGGCCGATGG
>JAGHSL010000022.1 GCA_018065885.1 Candidatus Limimorpha equi | reverse complement strand
GGTAGGAATGACGCAATTTTTCCTGCTGATAGTTTTCCCACAACTCGTTGTAACGGTGATGGATTTCTTCCCAAGTGTTGAGAACGCCTTCATTGATGTCCTTGCGAAGCTGTTCGACATATTCGCCAGGCATCATCTGGCCGCCAAGATTAATCCATTCACGGAGGCGCTTGCCCTCAAACATATTATTGAGTTTTTCTATGCTATTTTCCTTGTTTTCATCAAGATAATGAATAATATTTTTCACAGCATAGTACAAAATCATTTCGCCGTAGGCGTTGTAGGCCTTACGCGGTTTCAGGATTCTCACCTTGCGCTTGCCTTTTTCCATGCCTTCACCGAAAACCTCGAGTGAATCGACATATTCCGGCTGATTGATCAGCAGATTCTGACCGATTTGACGCAATTCCTTATTTTCGTATTCAGAGAAATTCACTTTTGACTTGATGAGATGCGCCTTTGCTGTCCAGACTTCCAACAATTTTCGAGCAGCAATGGTTTCTTCCATTGTATCGGGTGCAAAAGTCTCGAATTCGATGTTTTGTATCTTGCGTTTGCGCTTGTCGCGGCTTTGGTATTTTGAGGTGTTACGCGCCATAGCGTACATGTTATACATCCACCAATAGGCAGGCATCACTTCCAGTTCGTTGCTTTTCGTATTATTATTGACCAAACAGAACGGCAGCTTGATATTCAACTCGTTAGGATAGTCGGCTTTCGACAGTATGGTGAACGAAGCAAATCTTGAAGAATGTTTCACGCTCGAGCACAATCCAGGCCAGAAGCCACGCGATGCCACAATCTCGCCATCGGCAGCACGGCTGTTGTGGTTGGAGCCAATGGTCGCACCAGCCGCCATATTGCTCTGACCCATGATGCAGGCCGAAATCAAGAAGGAATTGTTGTGGTGCTGTTCGTGCGATGGGAAAATCAGATTGTTCAACACTTCGCAGCACGAAATCGTGGAATTGTCGCCCAAAACGGAGTGAATCAGACGGGCACCATATTTCAGATTGCAGTTGTCGCCCAAAACAAAACGTGTGGCCACAACGGAATAGAAGATGCGGCAGCCATAACCCGTAATGCCGTTCACCAAAATGACGCCTTCGCCAATTTGCGTTGGCTCTTCCTCCGATGAATTGATGGTGATATTTTTTAACTTACTGGCACCTTTTATATAACAGTAAGGACCAATTTTAGCATCCTTCAGAATCCATGAATTCTTAATGACACTCGACTCGCCAATGGTGCCGTAATAGCCACGATGACAGTCAACGCTGTTTTGTGTGATTTCCTTCAAGCGTTGTTGCAGTTTCGTATCGTCGGCGTATTTTGCCCAAAGATAAGCGTCGGCAGTAATCATGCCATCGAAAGGCAAAATGCTGCGGCCACCAGCTTCATTCATCACTTCAAGGGTCACACGGACATCCTCGGGTTCACCCTCCTTGACGATACCATTACCGAATTTCGAGTGGTCGGTGGTGCAGATTTCCTGAATGTTGAAAAGAATGCAGTTGTCGCCAACGATGTAATTTGCCATGTAATGCACATCATGAATGGCAACGTTATCTCCTATGTCACAAGAGATTATGCTACTATCAGTGATACCGACCGGTACACGCAAATCATGATATTGCAAGACTTCGCATTTCACACGGCCGATGCGCACCATACCGAAAAAACGGTTGTTGCGCACCATGATTGGGTCGAATTCATCCGTGACCCAAATGTCGTCCCAATTGGTGGCGGAATTGCTGTTTTTCACCAATTGCTCAACCTCATCGGAACGCAGATGACGCCAACCGTTGGCTGGTTTCTTCACCTGTAAGTTACGATAGTAATACTCATCGTGACCATCGTGAAGGTACTTCTCGTCAATGAAGTTCTTATATATTTTATCGTATTCTATTAATGTTACTTTATCCATTTGATTATGAATTTGTTGTTAAACGAAAAAAATGTCAAGCGAGGTTCGGTCCATCTTCCCATTACGGGAAGGGACTGACCACACTGCCATACCTAATGCCTCGACA
>JAGHSL010000246.1 GCA_018065885.1 Candidatus Limimorpha equi | reverse complement strand
GAGTTTCAACTTGTTGAAAACCACTATGCTTCGTTCTTCCACATCGCCTTTGCAATGGTTCTCGATATGCACCTTGATTTCGCCCGAAGTGTTGCGCTCGGCAGTCTTTATGGCTTCAACGATGCGTTGGTCTTCTTCTCGGTTCAGTATGTTTTGTGCGGTTGACATTTGATTAAATATTATGTGTGCAAAGTTACATTATTTTTTCGGGATTGCGTTTTCCTTATGCTTTATTTGTTCTTTTTTTTATAGATTTGCAAGGTTGTAAGGTGTTGTTGTCTTGTGACATGCCGAATATTCAAGCCTATGAAAAAACGAATTTCTTTTGTTGAGCCAATTGCTCTCCATCTTCCAAAATCCAAGTTGATTATTGGCTTGCTGATGGTTTTAGGTCTGTCTTTTTCCCTTTACTCGTTTGCGTATATTGTAAGGGAGGCTTTCCGATATGTTTCACTTTCATACGATTACGATTTGTGGTTGTTAAGTGATGAAGAAGTGAAATTCTATAATCTTGTTACGGCCTTTATTGCTGTAATCATTTCACAATCATTTTGTTTTGCGTTTTGGTTCAACCGTCCAAGACGTTTCCGTGAGAGAAGGCATTTCTATTTTGTTTCCATCGTAAATGACCAAATGGCACTAAATTCGTGCTTTCTGAGTTGGTTCTCAAAGTTGGCTCTCGTTTATGCCATAACTTTGGGTGTCGCTCCAATGTTTTATGTTTTCAGCCTTTATCCTGATTATAAGTTCGTTTTCGTATTGCTTATCGTTGTACTGTTTTTGCAGTCGTGGACGACAATCAGGCGTGTTTTCAAACGTGAAAGTCTGAAATGGATGTTGGTTTCAGCCGTTGCGGTCTGTGTGATTGCTTTTGGCATGTCGAAGATTAATTTGATTGATTACAAGGAACTTAACGAAATGTCGTTAAGGAAAAATGTCGCGCATAATTATAAACTTGAATTGCCTGAATCGGATGTTTTTGATGCAGGAACCCGTGCCATGCTGACAAAAAACATGTATTTGGCAATGCCGAAAAATCAGGAGGAAACGGAACCGTGTCTTATTGTTGATGGTGTTGAAGTTGAAATGAGTGCAGTGCCTGCGCTGCTGGAGGATTGGCAGTCTGGTTTTTGTGATTTGGACAAACAATTGCTTGCTTGCCGCGTGTGTGTCGACAAGTCCGTGAAAATGAAGTATGTAATGCGCCTGAAGCAGCAAATGGCGAGGGCTAATGTGTACCGGATTTATTATGCTGTTGTCCCGAGAAATCCGGAATACGATGTGAGGTATTATAATTGGCTGTCGTTTAATACTCGTATTCCTTCGTGTTATAAAGAACCGGAACTTTATCGCGAGTTTTGTGACCGCACGTCTGAATTTCCAAATCGTATTGAGCTATCTTGCAAATCATCTGAAATTCTTGAAATCAATGGAGAAAGTTATGATTTTAAAAATGCAAAGAATGTTTTGAAAAAGCTGATTCAGAATGATTTGGATTATGTCATCCGGCTTAATGTCGGCTATTCAATGCGATACTCCGATTATTTCAATGTCTTGCTGCTGTCGAGGAAGGCAGTCGATGAAGTGAAGGCCGATTGTGCTGCTGAGTATTTCGGCAAGCTAATTGAGGAAATCAGCGAAGATGAATTGCAAGAGATGTCGAGATTGGTTCCATTCCGTTTTGCTGAATATTACGAAGGGTTTCTGCAATGAGAAAAATAAAACACCTGACCGGTTTCCAGTCAGGCGTTTTTTGAAATCCATATTCAGTGAAACATTACAGTTTCTCCATATTGCGCTTCACGAACTCGCTCAGTTCCTTGCCTTTCAGCAGGTTCTTTGAAAGTTGTGCAAGGTCGTAGATTTGTTGAATTGTGGTGGCGCGTTCTTCTTCGCTCTTGTCCATCAGGCCGGCGATGACTGGATTGTTGGCGTTGAGCATCAAGGTGTAGCTGTCGGGCATGGTGCCGTAGAACGACATGCCGCCGTTCAGCTGCTCCATTTCCTTCATGCGGCGCATCCATTCGTTTTGCGTGATTTCGACAGGTGCATCCGTTTCGTTTTCGTTGCTGAATTCAACGTTGAAACGCATC
>JAGHSL010000243.1 GCA_018065885.1 Candidatus Limimorpha equi | reverse complement strand
CCTGCCGGACGTTGAGAAAGGACCGCGAATCGGGCGAATTTGGCGAATTTGGCCTTGCTGAAGCAAGTCCTTGCCTGACGGACGCAGATAAGATAAACCTCTATGGGTCAAAAAGTATATAATTGCCTAGTTTTTTATAGGTCAAAAAGTATATTATTGCCAATATAAATGTGCAAAATCGTGATGGAGAATCAAGCATAAAAGTTCTTCGCAGCAAGGATGGTGTGGCGTGCTCGTGGTGCCAATAGGATGTCTGAAACCTTGACGCAGCAAATGAGACTCAAACTCGTGAAAAGTTTCCGATTAAAATAGTGAAAAGTTTCCGAATAAAAAAGTGAAAAGTTTCCGAGTAAAATAGTGAAAAGTTTCCGAGTAAAATAGTGAAAAGTTTCCGAATATTATGCGTGCCATATCATTTTTTTAGTATTTTTGCGGTGATTTTTTTGAAATATGAAATACAAACATCGTATAACAGACTTGCTGCTGGAGCAAAGGCTTCAGGCAAAGGGAGCGGTCTTGATAGAAGGACCTAAATGGTGTGGGAAGACCACGACTGCCAAGCAGCTGGCAAAAAGCATATTGGATTTGGGCGATAGCGTAACGTTGGCTGCTGCAGAGGATGACTTGCAGTTCTATCCGCATAGGCTGCTGCAAGGAGGCACACCCCGTTTGATTGACGAATGGCAGACAATTCCAGTGTTGTGGGATATGGTGCGCTCGGAAGTGGACAGGCGTGAACCTTTCGGTCAGTTTATTCTCACGGGTAGCAGCGTTCCTGTTGAACAGGATAAACTTCGTCATAGTGGCACGGGCAGGATTGGCAGAATCATGATGCGCCCGATGAGTCTTTGGGAATCGGGCGAATCGACGGGAAGTATCAGTCTTGGGGATATTTTTGAGGGGAAATCCATTGAACCGCAAGAGAATAAGCTGCAGCTGGAAGATGTCGCTTTTCTGCTGTGTCGAGGAGGTTGGCCACGCGCCACACTGCTTAAAGGCAATCTGGCATTGGGTGAAGCACGGGATTATTTCGAAGCAATATATAAGGTTGATATTCATCGTGTTGACAAAGTGCGTCGTAGCAGCGAACGTACACGTCTGCTTCTGCGGTCTTATGCTCGTAATCAAGGGTGTGCCATTAGTTATTGCAAAATGAAAGATGACATTCTTCAGAATGATAATCAGTCTATTAGTGATGAAACGATTGCCGACTATGTTGATGCGCTTCGAAAACTGTTTGTGATTGAAGACATGCCGGCATGGAACCCGAATATCTGTAGCAAGTCGGCCATTCAGAATTCGGCAACACGCTATTTCATCGACCCAAGCATTGCGACATCGGCATTGTCGGTCGGCCCTAAGGACTTGATAAACGACCTGCGTTCGTTTGGTTTCTTCTTCGAATCGATGGCAGTGCGCGATTTGCGTACCTATGCAGATGCGTTGGGTGGCGAACTCTTTCATTATCGCGATTCCACCGGTCTGGAGTGCGATGCCGTTCTGCATCGTCGTGACGGGACATACGGTCTAATTGAAATCAAACTCGGTGGGGCTGCCAATATTGAAAAAGGAATTGCTACTTTGGACGCGTTGGAATCCAAGATAGACAAGACAAAAATGAAAGCACCGGCGTTCAAAATGGTGCTTACGGCAGTAGGAACTAATGCGGGGAAACGGATTAGCGATGGCGTGTTTGTGGTGCCAATAGGATGCCTGAAACCTTGACGCGGCAAATGAGACTCGTACTCGTGAAAAGTTTCCGAATGAAATAACCTTTCAAGTTTCAGCTTCTCTGGAAAATATGCTGAAATGTTCATTTTTTTTGTGCAACCCTCTTGCAATTGCACAAAACCAATGGTATAATACCTATGAAAAAATGAAAAGATTATGATTGCATCATCGATGAATAGCCTCAATGAGACGAAATTTTTGCTTGGCCATGACATCCCGTTGGGGTTATTGGCTGCGCCTAATGACAGTTTGTGAAAAAAAGTTCCTGCTCCGCCCCCTCCGTAACGATACATACCGCTTATCTTTGCCGGCGGGAAGCATAAGAAACGGTATTTTTAGGACTGCCATCTGTCTGCTTTCCAAAAAAAACAACATCAAAAAATTCAATCAATAGTTTGTAAAACAATTAAAATGTTCGAAAAGACGGAACGAAAGTCTGTCGCAAAAGAACCTTCTATAGACGAAAAGGTACTGGAATTTGCCGAAACATACGCAAAAAAGGCACTTTGTGCGTTTAAATCCGAAAATTTCAATCCGAAGACATACTATGTCCCCGGATGCTACGTCACATTGCGGAAAATCGAGCCGTGCGGCGATTCGTGCGGCGACTATGACTCGAAGAAAAAGAGAATCATCATCAATTGGGACAGCACGAACGAGAAAGCCTCGAAAATAATCCTATACCACTTTAAGTTTGCAGCGTGAATTCGTACAAGGTTATTTCCTACCTTTGTTGTATGAAGGAGGGACTAACTTCCAGAGGACAATCCATTAGAACCACAAGGCCAAGAGCCTATAATTCGTTTGG